>CAZMRP010000148.1:0-9235 GCA_964568275.1 uncultured Myxococcales bacterium | reverse complement strand
CGACGGCTCGCTACGCGGCCGCGTCGGCACGCTGTTCGAGATCAACGCCCGCGGCGAGGCCCGCGTGATGCTCGGCCTGTTCACCACCCGCGTCCCGGCCGACCAGCTGGCCGAGGTGCGCCGGCGCCCGGCGCACTGACCCGACGCCAACCGACGCCGCGGGGCGCCGCGAACCGCTGCCGCCGGCCACCGTGAACGGGACGCTCATTCGTCGAGCGCCTGCCGCACCGCCGCCGCCAACCCCTCCCGCGTGAACGGCTTCTGCAGGAAACGCACGCCCTCCGCCAACACCCCTTGCGGGGCGATGACGTCGGCCGGATACCCCGACATGAACAGGCACCGCAGGTCCGGGACGAAGGACAGGAGGTTGCGGGCGAGCTCGCGGCCGTTCATCTCCGGCATCACCACGTCCGTGACCAGCAGGTGGATCGTGCCGGCGTGCCGCCGCGCCAGCAGCAGCGCAGCGTTCGGGGCCGCGGCGGGGAGCACCGTGTAGCCGAGGCCCTCGAGCATGCGAGCGCCGAGCGTCAGGACGGAAGGCTCGTCCTCCACGAGGAGGATGGTCTCCCCGCCCCGCCGCGCGGTCGGCGCCCCGGCGCCGGCCGTCGGCGCGTCCCCCGACTCGCGTCGCGGCAGGTAGATCCGGATGGTCGTGCCGCGACCCGGCGCGCTCTCCACGGCGATGTGGCCCCCGTTCTGCCGCACGATGCCGTCGATCGTGGACAGGCCGAGCCCGGTGCCCCGGCCCAGCTCCTTGGTCGTGAAGAACGGCTCGAACAGCCGCGCGACCGTCGCCCGGTCCATCCCGCAGCCGTCGTCGCGGACGCCGAGCATCACGTAGTCCCCGGGGACGGCACCGGCGCGCCCGGCGCAGTCCGCCGCGTCCAGGCTCCGCCGCGCGGTCTCGACCGTGATGCGGCCGGTGTCCGCGATGGCGTCCCGTGCGTTGATGCAGAGATTCACCAAGACCTGGTGCACCTGCGTCGGGTCCACGTAGACCGACCCGACCGCCTCCCCAGGAGACCAGACGAGCTCGATGCCCTCGCCGACCAGCCGCCGGAGCATCTTGAGCATCCCGCCCACCACCTCGTTCAGGTCGAGCACCCGGGGGGCGATCGTCTGCTTGCGCGCGAAGGACAGCAGCTGCTTCGTGAGCTCGGCGGACCGCTCGGCCGCCCTGCGGATCTCCCGCAGGTCGGCGGCGAGCGGGTCCGACGGCGCGACCCGGTCGAGGGCGAGATCGGCGTGTCCGAGGATCACGGCCAGCATGTTGTTGAAGTCGTGGGCCACCCCTCCCGCCAGACGGCCCACCGCCTCCATCTTCTCCGACTGCAGCAGCCGGGCCTGAAGCTCGTCCCGCTCCGCCTCCGCCCGCTTGCGCTCGGTGATGTCCTGGTGGAACCCCACGTAGTGGGCCTGGCCGCCGATCCGGACGACCCGGCAGGACACCTCGAGGAAGAAGGTGTGGCCGTCCTTGTGGCGGTGCTCGACTTCGAAGTCCAGCGACTCGCCGGCCCGCAGGCGTCGCAGCCGCTCGGGCGCCAGCCGGGCGCTCGACGGCGCGTCCAGATCCGCCAGGCGCAGCTGCTGCATCTCCTCCGGACCGGCATAGCCGTGCATCCGCGCGAACGCCTTGTTCATCGTCCAGGTCGCCCCGTCGAGCGACATGATCAGGATGCCCTCGGCGGCCTCCTCGAAGATCGTGCGGTACCGCTCCTCGCTCTCCCGCACCCGGCGTTGCGACGCCGCGTCCGTCGACGCCGCGCGCCGCGCGCCGACGGCTCCGCCCTCGCCTGCCGCCGCTGGACCGCCGACGGATCGCGACGGTCTCGATGTTCCCTCACCAGCCACGAACCGCAGGTTGTTCCCGGAGGGCACCCGGCGTCAAGCCGCGAACAGCCGCGCGCCACGCGCAGGACCGCGCCCGGCCCCGCTTCACCCGTCGAGCATCTGCCGCAGTTTGCGGGACAGCTCGCCGAGGCTCCAGGGCTTCTGGATGAAGGCCCGACAGCCCCGGTCGAGCAGACCCCGGGCCTCGCCGTTCAGGCTGTAGCCGCTGGCGAGCAGGACGCGCAGGCCCGGGTCGAGCGCCCGGAGCCGGCGGAAGGTCTCGCCGCCGCCCAAGCCCGGCATCACCAGGTCGAGGACGACCCCGTCGATCCGGCTCCGCTCCCGCGCGAAACACTCGAGCGCCTCCTCGCCGGAACCGGCGACCAGCACCGTGTAGCCCAGCCGGCCGAGCATGGCGGCCGCCACGCTGCGCACCGCGGCCTCGTCGTCGACGAGCAGGACGGTTTCGGTCCCGGCCGCGACCTGCTCGGCCGAGGCACCAGCCTCGACCACCTCCCGGTCCGAGGCGGGCAGGTAGACGTTGAAGGTGCTTCCCCGGGCCGGCTCGCTGTAGACCGTGACGAAGCCCCGGTGGCTCGTCACGATGCCGTAGACCGTGGCCAACCCCAGACCCGTGCCGCGGCCCATCCCCTTCGTCGTGAAAAAGGGCTCGAACACCCGGTCCCTCGTGGCGTCGTCCATCCCGACGCCCGTGTCCGTCACCGCCACCCGCACGTACCGGCCGCGTTGGACACCGTGGGGCCTCGCGTCGTCGTCGCCGAGGGTCACGTTGTTCGTCTCGAGGTAGATCTCCCCGCCCTCCGGCATGGCGTGCCACGCGTTGACCAGCAGATTCAACAGCACCTGCTCGAGCTGGCCCCGGTCGACCTCCACCGTCCAGAGCTCGACCTGCGGCTTGTGGTGCAGCGAGAGCTGCTTGCGGCTGCGGCCGAACAGGCGCGCCGTCCGCTCGACCAGCTCGTTCAGGTCGGTGGGGACCACGTGGTAGGCGCCCCCCCGGGCGAAGCCGAGCAGCTGCCCGGTCAGCTCCGCGGCGCTCCGCACGCACTCCTCGATCGCCTCGACCCGCTCCCGGCGCGGGTCGTCCCGCTCGAGGTCGGCCAGCACGAGCGACGCGTTGCCCTGGATCGCCATCAGCAGGTTGTTGAAGTCGTGGGCGATGCCGCCTGCGAGGGTGCCGATGGCCTCCATCTTGTGGGCCTGCCGCAACCGCTCCTCGAGCCGCTTGCGCGCGGTGATGTCGCGCGACGAGCCGATGATCTCGAGCTCGCCCGTCGCCCCCCGGACGTAGGTCGTCGACATCTCGACCCAGATCCGCGTGCCGTCCTTGCGCACCTGCTCGAGCTCGTTCAACCGGGTGACCGCGCCCGCATCCCCGGCCGCGAAGGCGGTCCGCCGCTCGACGGCCTGGGCCGCGAGCGCCGCGCGCGACTCCTCGGTGAGGAGCCGGTCCACGGTCAGCTCGGCCAGCTCCGCGACCGAGTAGCCCAGCAGACGCTCCGCCGAGGGGCTGACGTACTTGAAGCGCAGCGTCTGCGGGTCGAGCACCCAGACCACGTCGGCCACGTTCTCGGTGACCAGCCGGTAGAGCTCCCGGCTCTCGCGCAGCGAGTCCTGGACCCGCTTCTGCTCCGTGATGTCGACGCCGTAGATCGCGAGGTGCGTGACCTCGCCCCGCTCGTCGGCGATCGGCCAGAGCGTCGAGAGGAACCAGGCGGCGCCCGCTTGGTCCTCGAAGGTCACGGCCGCGCCCGTTTGGAACACCTGACGTCCCCGCTGCTGCCGCATCGCGACGGTCTCCGGGGGCATGTGATCGCTCAACCTCGACCCCACAAGCTGCTCGACGGTCCGGCCGAGCCGCTCGGCGCCGCGACGGTTCGCGGCGACGACGACGCCGGCGCGATCGATGAGATACAATCCGTAGGGCGCGTGCATGACGAGGTGCCGGAGGCTGGACGACTCCGCCGCGGCCTCCTCGCCCAGGATGAACGGTAGATCCCCCTTCGGTTTCTCGACCACGGCACAGCCCTCCGCCGGCTCGCTCGCCATGACGCTCGGACACGTGTGTCGCAAGCGTAGACCATCGACCGTCGCGACGGAAGCGCCTTCGACCCGCCTTCGCCCCGCATTCGACGCTCCCGCACGACCGGGTCCCGTGCGCCGCGACCCGGGCGACGGTTTGCATTCGACCCCGCAGCCGTCGTATCCAGGCGTGGATCCGGCGGGGGCCGGAGGGAGTGACACGATGGACGAGCGCATCCGGCAGGCACACCACGACATCTACGCCGGCGAGGCGAAGGCGGCGCTGCGGCTCCGCCACTACGCGACGACCGCGGACAAGGAGGGGCTCCCCCAGGTGGCCCACCTGTTCCGCGCCATCGCCCGCTCCGAGGAGATCCACGGGGAACGCTCGATGCGCGCGCTCGGCATGGCCAAGGACACCCAGACCAACCTCGAGGCGTCCTTCGAATCGGAGACCAGGGTCGCCGGAGTGGCCTACGATCGGTTCCTCAAGCTCGCGATCGACGCCGGCGACAAGGCGGCCGAGATCGTCTTCTCCCAAGCCCGCGACGTCGAGGAGGTCCACGCCCGCCTGTACCGCGACGCCCTCAACCGCATGGCCGACGACCGGGAGACGACCTACTACGTCTGCTCCGTCTGCGGCTACGTCGCGGACGGCTCGCTGCCGGACCGCTGTCCCGTCTGCAACGTCCCCGCCGACCGCTTCGAGAAGCTGTAGGGACGCGGCCCGGCCCGTCAGAAGACGAACGCCAGGCGGCTCTGCAGCGTCCACAGGTCGGTGCCGCCGAGACCGTGGACGTCGAGGTTGAACGCGCCGGCGGCGGGGCGCAGCCAGCCCGCCTCCAGCACCGCCAGCAGGTGGTCGTCGTAGAACCGGTAGCGCACCGAGGCGTCCAGCTCGACCCCGAGGTTCGGATGCCCGGCGGGGTCCAGGAACTCGCACTCCATCCCCTGGAACACCGGGTCGCACACCTCGTCGGCCCACGCGGTGAGCACCCCGAGCGTCAGCTGCAGCCCGGGCAGCGGCTCGACGATGCCGACGAACGACAGGAACCACGAGTTGTACACGCCGCCCTTGGACCACAGCCCCTGGTTGTCGACCCAGGCCCCCCGCGTCCGGTCGGCCAGCAGCTCCTCGTACAGGATCAGGCCGACGTTGACGTCCGGCCCCGCCGCGCGCCCGCTGTAGTTGCCGTCCGTCGGGTCGGCGTCCCCCGAGGCGTACCCCGCCTCGGCCTTCGCCGTGAACATCCAGCGCGACCAGCCGAGCCGCGCCAGCCAGCCGAGGATGTCGGCCTCCTTGTAGGGGTAACGGCCCGTGGCGGGGTCCTGCGGCCCCAGCGGGATGGCGTAGGTGCTGCCGTCGATCGCGTACAGCTCCCCCTCGAAGAACAGGTCCCACAGCCGCAGCTTCACGAAGGCGTCGTAGATGAAGATCTTCGAGAAGGTCGACGGCTGCTCGCGGAAGACGAAGTAGAACCCCGCCGCCAGCGCGTCGGTCTCGGCCAGCCAGCCGAGCCCCTCCTGCTTCCAGGCCAGCGCCACCACCCACTCGTCGACGTCGTCGTCGTCGCCGGCCAGCCAGCCGCTGTCGTAGCTCGGCCGCGTGCGGCCCTCGACCAGGAAGTCCTCCACCAGCTTGTCCCAGGCCACGGCGAGGATCAGCGGCGTGTCCTCGGCGGGCAGGCCCGCCAGGGCCCGCCCGATCGAGATCGGCTTGGTCGCGAACAGGATCCGGTCGTAGGTCGTGCCGTAGCGGTTGTCGCCGAAGTCGTCGTCGAAACCGAAGCCGTCGTCGGTCAGCAGCCCGAGGCCCCACTCGCTGGGCTGACGACCCACGCGCAACACCCCCACCGGCAGCTTGGACTCGAGCCAGGCGTGGCGGAAGTGGACCCACGGCCCCTCGACCCCGGTCAGCGTGGTCTGGGACGGATCGCCGGCGAACAGCGGCGTCGAGGCGAGCCCGGCGTTGTCGCCCCACAGCACGTTGTCCAGCGCGTCGATCGTCACGTGCAGCGTCGCCCACTCGCCGTACCCGACCTCGGGCTGCAGCCGCAGCCGCTGGGTCACGAACCGCAAGGTCTGCGTTCGCTCGCCCGCGGGCTCGAGCGGGTACATCACGTTGCCGAGCACGTGGGCGCGGGCGCGGTAGTAGCCGTGGAAGGCGTAGTGGAAGCCGTCCTCGCCGCCGGATTCCGCCTCGACCGCGTCGTCCGCCGCCCCGGCGGCGGCACCGGCGGCCGGCGGAACGACCTCCCGCGGCGTGCCGCCATCGACGGTCCACGACGGGTGGACCGGCGGGCGCTCCGCCCGCGCCGCCGGAGCGGCCAGGAACAGCAGGACCAACGGGGCGCTGCGGCTCATGCGTCACCTCGCAGGGCGCGCCGGCGGGCCGAGGTGCGTCGCGGACCCCCCGGGGCACAAGCGAACCGAGCCTACCCGCCCCGCCGCGCCGACACAACCGCGGGTTCGGGTCGTGCTCCATCGCCCATTCGTGCCATACTCCGGACATGCGACAGCCCGGACGGAACGACGGCACCATGACGACCCGCCTCTTGGCCACCCTCACGCTCGCCCTCGCGAGCGCCTGCGCCTCCGGCACGGACACGGTCGACGCCGTGACCGACGCCGACGTCGCGGCAATCGACGCCGACGTCGCGGCGACCGACGCCGACGCGCCGCTCCCCGACGGCGCCGACGGCACCGACGACGCCCCGCCCCCCGACGGCGCCGACGGCGATGCGGACGGCGACGACGACGGCTCCGCGGACGTCGATGCCGGACCGTGGTGCGGCGACCACTGCGCCCCGTTCTCGGTGGTCCTGCTGCCGGACACCCAGTACTACACGAGCAAGGCCACGCCGGGCGGGGGCGAGAACACCTACGACAAGCAGACGCGGTGGATCGTCGAGCACCGCACGTCGAACAACATCAAGTTCGTGATCCACCTCGGCGACATCACCAACAACAACACGACCGAACAGTGGCAGATCGCCGACCGGGCCCACCGGATCCTCGACGACGCCGACGTGCCGTACAGCGTGGTGCCCGGGAACCACGACTACCTGACCCCGGCCTTCGGCCGCAGCAACACCCAGCTCAACACCTGGTTCGGCCCGTCGCGGTTCGCCGGTCGGTCGTGGTACGGCGGCCACTACGGCAGCGGCAACGAGTCCAACTACACGCTGTTCGAGGTCGGACCGATGCGGTTCCTGGTGCTGAGCCTCGAGTACGGCCCGCGCAAGAACCAGCTGTGCTGGGCCGAGGAAATCATCGCCGCGCACCCGGACCGCCACGTGATCGTCGTCAGCCACTGCATCCTGACCCACGGCGGAGCCTACAGCCGCAGCTGCCCGAACGAGGACTACCTGGTCCCGGGCGGCCACGGCGAGACGATCTGGGACGAGCTGGTCGCGCGGCACAGCAACGTGTTCCTCGTCCTCTGCGGCCACGTCGGCGACTCGGAGTACGTCCCCCGGGCGGGCAACGCCTTCAACCTCGTCCACCAGATGCTCGTCGACTACCAGTTCGAGGCCGCGTGCACCGCCGCCGGCCCCGGCTCCTGCACGGCCCACTGCCAGGACGGCGTCTACACCGGCAACGGCTGGTTGCGGGAGCTGATCTTCCATCCGCTCGACGGCCGGGTCGAGGCCCGGACCCTCACCGTCCAGGACGGCAACACCAGCTTCTTCCCGGGCGGCGAGCCGGCGTTCTTCTGCAGCCCGAGCGACCCCGTCGCCCCCGCCGACCACCGCTGGTACCCCTCGGACCCCGACGACCCGGTCCACCAGTTCTCGTTCGACCACGACCTCCGGCCGCCCGCGCCCGACGTGCGCACCGACCTCGGCCTGCACGCCTTCATGGACATGACCGTCAACAGCGTCGGCGCCGGCGACCAGTTCGATCCGCTGCTCGCCGGACGCGCCGGCGGCGCCTTCGTGGCCGTCTGGCGCGACAACTCCTCCACGGCCGACGGCGCCGGCAACTACGACGTCGCGATGCGCGGCTTCACCGCGGGCGGGTGCGAGGCCTTCGACCAGCGGTTCGTCAACCCGACCACCGCCGGCCAGCAGCTCGCGCCCGCCGTCGACATGGCCGCCGACGGCTCGTTCGTCGTCGTCTGGGAGGACGACAACGACCTGAACGGCGTGTTCCAGATCTACGCCCGCGGCTTCAACGCCGACGGCTCCGAGCGGTTCGCGGTCCGGACCGTGAACAGCGTCGCCGACGGCCAGCAGCGCAACCCCGCGGTCGCCGTCGCGCCCGACGGCCGCTTCGTCGTCGCCTGGGAGGACGACCAGGACCGCAACGACGAGATGCAGATCTGGGTCCGCGGCTTCAACGCCGACGGCTCCGAGCGGTTCGCCGACCGGTCCGTCCACGCCGACAACATCGGCTCCCGCCTCCGCCCCGCCCTCGCCGCCCTCGCCGACGGCGGCTTCCTCGTCGCCTGGGAGGACGACGGCGACGGCAACGGCTCCTACCAGATCCACGCCCGCGGCTTCGGCCCCACCGGCGCCGAACGGCTCGCCCGGCTGACCGTCAACTCCGTCGCCGACGGCCAGCAGCGCCGGCCGGTGATCGACGCCGACTCGGGCGGCGGCTTCGTGGTCTTGTGGCAGGACGACCAGGAAAACGACGGGAATTACCAGATTTTCGCCCGGGCCTTCGAGGCCGGCGGAAGCCAGCGGTTCGCCGACCTCCGCGTCAACTCCAACGCCGCCGGACAGCACCTCGCCCCGGCCCTCTCCGTCGCCGACTCCGGCGCCTTCGTCGCCGTCTGGCAGGACGACTCGGACGGCAACGGCTCCTACCAGGTCCGCGCCCGCGCCTACACCGCCGCCGGCGCCGTGCACCGCGCCGAATGGACCGCCAACCGCTTCGCCAGCGGCCAGCAGCGCGCCCCCGCCGTGTTCCTCGAGGGCACCGGCCCGCTGGTCATCGCCTGGGAAGACGACATGGACGGCAACGGCGCCTACCAGATCCTCGCCGGCGGCATCGACCTGCCGCCCCCGTAGCCGGCGCGGAAGCCGGGCAGCGGGTCAACGGCAGCGCAGCACCGCACGCGAGCGGGCCTCGATGTAGCTCTCCCCGCCGCCGGCGAAGAACGCCGTCGGACACCCGGCCTCGCTCTCGGCGGCGGGAAGATAGAACCAGCCCGCCAGCGTCGGCGCGGCGCACCACTCGCCGGCCGGCGACCGCACGCCCTGCCGCACCAGGCACAGCCGCCGCGGCCGCCCGTCGGGCCCCACCGTCGTCCCCAGGTCGCGCTTCAGCGGCTGGCACACCACGCCCGTCACCGGGTGGATTCAGACCGGCCGCCCGAACGCCTGCGCCCCCGTCGCCGCCGGACAGGCGGAGG
>CAZMRP010000147.1:0-9284 GCA_964568275.1 uncultured Myxococcales bacterium | reverse complement strand
CCGGTGCAGGCCGGAGGCCCCGCGCCCGAGGGCGAGCTGCCCCGGACGCTGCCGTGCCCGATGAACCGGCGGGTGCCGGAGCCGACCGCTCCCGATCCCGAGGCCGGCGAGTTCACGCTCGAGGAGGCGCTGGCCGGACTGCCCGGCAGCGGGCAGCCGGTGGCGACGATCGAGACCTCGCTCGGCACCCTGACCTGTCGCCTGGCCGGCGACCTGGTGCCCGTGGCGGTGGCCAACTTCGTCGGCCTGGCGCGCGGCCTGCGGCCGTGGTGGGACCCGTGCCGCGCGGCGTGGGTCCGCGAACCGTACTACGACGGGCTGACCTGGCACCGCGTGATCCCGGGTTTCATGGCCCAGGGCGGCGACCCGTGGGGCGACGGTTCGGGCGGGCCGGGGTACACCTTCGCCAACGAACAGCGTCCGGAACTGCTGCACGACCGGCCGGGGACGTTGGCGTATGCCAACGCGGGTCGGGACACCAACGGCAGCCAGTTCTACGTCACCGTCGGCCGCCGTCCGCAGCTCGACGGCGGCTACGTGGTGTTCGGCTACTGCGACAACGTCGGCGTGATCGAGCAGATCGTCGCGGTGCCGCGGAACGTCAACGACCGGCCGGACCAGCCGGTGCTGATCCGCAAGGTCACGATCGCCCGCGAGGGCTGAGGAGGGGCCCGCATGTCGGAGCACCACGACGACCGTCCGGAAGGCGAGCCGATCCCGGCGAGCGGCGAGGAGCCGGTCGCGGAGGAAGGGCCGGAACCCGGCCCGGTCGGGTCGGCCGAGGAGGGCCGCGAGGGCCGGCGGCGGATCCTCGAGGGCGCGATGGGGGACCTGGTGCGTCGCGGCATCGGCGCGGGTCTCGACCGCCTGGGAAAGAGCGAGCGGGGCCAGCAGCTGCGGGCCGCGCTGGGCGAGCTGAAGCTGCCGAAGGAGATCGCCGGCTACGTCGTCTCGCAGCTCGACGACACCAAGAACGCGATTCTCAAGGTCGTGGCGCACGAGCTCCGCCAGTTCCTCGAGACCAGCCATTTCGGCGACGAACTGGCGAGGATCCTGACCACGTTGTCGTTCGAGATCAGCACCACCGTGCGTTTCGTGCCCAACTCCGAGGGTCAGAAGCTGCGACCGAAGATCAGCTCGCAGACCCGGATGCGGCGGCGCAAGTCCGACCCGCAGGCCTGAACCGCTAGGAGCCTGTCGGCACCAGCAGGCGCAGGGTGCCGCGGCCGAGCGACCACAGGCCGCCCGCGGCGGCCACCGGAAGCTCGCCGGGCGGCAGCATCTCCACGATCGGCTCGAACGACTCGCGCGGCGCCCGGTAGCGCTCGAGCGAGCCGTCGGCGCGCACGAGCCACACGTCGCCCGGGCCCACGAGCACCTCGCCGTCCGCCTGGAACTCGCGCCACTCGCCCGACACCGGCGCCCACGAGTAGAGCGGCGCGGGGGCGTTGGTCGCCGCGAACCAGACCCGCTCGTGGGCCCAGCCCAACGCCTGGCTCAGCCATTCGCAGACCTCCATCTCGTCCCGGCAGCGCACGTTCGGCGGCAGCGGCGGCCGCAGCCACTGCGGCTCGTCCTCGTCGCGGCGCAGCACGTGGGTCCGCCACGCGTACTCGCCGCCGTTGCCCCAGACCAGGCCGAACGGCCCGGCGACCAGTCCGTGCATCAACTCGCGCACGGTCGCGGCGCACTCCGGCGGGACGCCCGTCGCGGCGCGCCACAAGCCGGCGCCGTCGGTCGCGATCCACAGCGCATCGTCGGCCCAGGCCAATCCCGTCGGCGGCGCCGCCAGCGCGAGCGGTTCCGGCGGACCGTTGCCGTCGGCGGCCAGACAGGCCACGCCGGCGTCGTAGCCCGCCACGCAGATCCGATCTCCCGCCACCACGACGCGGTCGCACGTCGCGGCCGGGTCCAGCGGCCAGGGCAGCGTGCGCACCGTTCCCTCGGCGAGCGCCACCAGCACCAGCCGGGGCGGCTCCGCGCGGAGTGCCAGCGCGAGCACGCCGTCGGTCGTGCCGTAGGCCTCGAGCTCTCCCGGGCCGACCTCGAGGGTGGTGGACGGCAGCGGCGGCGGCGGTTCCACGGGAGCGGCCGTCGGGCCGCAGCCGCAGGCGACCCACCAACCGACCGCGACCAGGCCTGCCCGCATCGTGCACCTCGTCCCCCGCCACGCGTCGTACGATGGCAGGTGTGCCGAAACCGCGCAACCGGAGCGGCACCGGACCGACGGACCGCTTGGGACCGGTCGCTTGCCGACCCGCGTCTCGTCTGCTACAGCAAGACCAGCACGGGTGATCGACGGCCGCCCGGGGTGAGACCCCGGCGGCCCTTCGGGCGTGGAGGCGACCATGAGCGCGAGAACTCGGGGTTGGGTGCTGGGGTCGGCGGCGGCCGTCGTGCTGCCGTGGCTCGTCTGGCAGGGTGCCGCGGGCTGCGCCGAGGTCGATACCGGATACGTCCCGCCCGGCTGCCCGACGGCTCGGCCGTTCTGCGGGGACGGCTGCGTCGATTCGGCGCTCGGCGAAACCTGCGACGACGGCAACCGCATTCCCGGGGACGGCTGCGATCCGTCCTGCCGTCGCGAGGGACTTCCGGACGCCGGCGACACGACGCCCCCGGCGGACGACGCGGGAACGTCGGACGAGGCGACGCTGCCCGACGAGACGACGATGCCGGACGAGGCGACGACGGCGGACGAGACGAGCACGCCGGAGGACACCTGGGTGCCCGACACGACCGACACCGGGTCGTGTCCCGAGTCGCCGTGCCGGCTGTGGCCCCAGTGCGGTTGTCCGGTCGGCCAGAAGTGCACGATCGATCCGGCCACCACCGACACGACGCTGGTCAAGAGCTGCTCCACGGCCGGGTCCGGGACCATCAACAGCACCTGCACTGCGGAAAGCGACTGCTCGGCGGGCACGGCCTGCTTCGCGCTGTTCACCGAGGCGCCGACGGCGACGCTCGGTATGTGCTTCCAGTTCTGCGCCGCACAGACGGACTGCAGCGGCGCCGGCTCGTACTGCCTGCCGCTGGTCACCACGGCGTCGTTTCCCGGCGCCTGCACCCACGCCTGCAACCTGTTGACCGGCGTCGGGTGCCCGACCGGCACCAAGTGCAACGTCTACGGCCTGGAGGGTTCGGACGATCTGTTCACCGACTGCACCAGCGACGTCGGTTCGGGCGCCGCCGGGTCGTACTGCACCGGGGAAGCCGACTGCCGGGCGGGGACGTTCTGCGCCACTTCGCTCGGCGAGTGCATCGCCTACTGCACGGGCCCGGGCACGGCCTGCTCCGGCGGCATCTGCAACTCGTTCGACCCGCCGGCCTACATCGGCACGACCGAATACGGCTACTGCTACTACTGAGGCGGCGCTCAGTCGTCGGCCTGGTCGCGCAGCAGGTCGTTGGTGACGCGGGAGGCCCAGTTGCGTACCTGGGACTCGCGGTGCACGCTGATCGCGCGCCAGCAGTCGCCGTCCAGGGCCGGAGCCCGCTCGGCGCGGACCGGCAGGCGCACGCGCAGCGTGGCCGCGCGGCCGTTGTCGTTCAGCTCGAGGCGCAGGTTGACCCAGCGGGTGTCGCCGAGGTTCGGCACGCCCGAACCCCAGATGCCGACGGTGCCGACGTAGTACTCGGTGTGCCCCGGCCCGACCTCGATGTTCGGCGCCACGTTGATCTCGAGGGTCTTGACCGAGATCGGGTCGCCTTCCTCGGCCTCGTAGAACCACTCGGCCGTCGCGCCCGACAGCAGCGCGCTGCTGGGCGCGTCGGAGGTGTTGCCGGCCAGCAGCACGTAGGGCAGTACGCCGGTCTCGCCGACGACGACCGGGCTCAGCGGCAGCAGCCAGTAGGCCACGCCGTTCCCGCCGTCGACGGCCCGACCCGCACACGCCAGCGCCTCGTCGGCCAGCTCCGGAGCACCCTCGATGTTGCACTCGACGGGCGGGCACTCGCCACCACCGCAGCCTTGCACGGCTCCCAACCCCAGGGCGACGGTCAACACGATCCCCCACGCGATTCTCTGCAGCTTCATTCCGGATCCCTCCTCCTCGCGGGCTTCAGGGCTTCCCGTGGTCCGGCCAGCCCGCGAACAGCCGGCGGATCACGTCCTCGGGGACTCCGCGGTCCCCGCCGAAACCGATGTAGCGTCCGACGACCGTGCCGGCGCCGTCCTGCAGCTCGAAGGCCGGAGTGCCCAGCCCGAAGCGCGCTCCGCGCAGCAACTCCACCCCGTGCGCGACCTCGGCCCCCAGTCGCGACACGGTCGTCGGCGAGCCGAGGCACTCCAGGAAGGCGTCGGTGTCCGGCACGCCGGCCGACTCCGCCAGGCGCCGCAGGCCCAGTTGGCGCGCCTCCGCCCGGCGTTCGAACAGCACGTCGTTCATCTCCCAGAAGCGCCCCTGCGCCTCCGCGCAGATCGCGGCCTGCGCCCGGGTGCAGGCGTCTTCGTGGAACGGCTGTCCGAGCGCCGGGTTGCAGGCCCGGTCGAGCGGCAGATGCTGGTGGACCAGGCGCAGCCGGTCGGGATGGCGGCGCACGAACTCCCGCAGGACGCGGTGCGCCTGCGAGCAGAACGGGCATTCGTAGTCCGACAACTCGACCACCGTCAGCCGCGGGTTCGCGGCGCCGATGTACGGGTGGCCGCCGGGCGTGTGTCCCGTCGGCAGCCCCTGCGGGCCGGCCAGCGGCGCGCGGCCGATGTCCGGGGGCAGTCCGGGCAACAACGGCGGCGGCGTCCAGCGGTGCTGCGGGTACAGCGCGATCAGGAGCGCCACGCCGACCGACGCGACCAATCCGAGTCCCAGGGTGAGGCGGGGCCTGTCCCACAGCGCCCGCAGGTCGGCGGCCAGCGCGCGGATCGGTCCCAGCCCGGCGTCCCGCAACTGCAGCGCCGCACAGACGAAGGTCAGCAACGCCAGCGCCTGGATGCCGGTGCACTCCGGGCAGATCACCCCCAGGACGCCCCGGGACAGCACGAACATCACCACGCTTACCGCGGTCGCCACGGCGGCCAGCGCGAACAGCAATCCGGACGCCGGTGCACCGGCGGGGCGGCGCTTGATGCCGACCAGGGCGCAGGCGAGCATGGCGAGGAAACCGATGCCGGACCACAGGGCGATCGGGACGCGCAGCACGACTGCGTAGCTGCTGCGGGCCGCCTTGGCGCAATCCACGGTTTCCGAGATCGAACAGGCCGGGCGGAACGCAGGCGGCTGCGAGCGGACCATCCAGTGGGTGCGCCAGGCCATTCCCGAGGCGATCACGCCGGCGAGCGCGAACAGGGCTCCGGCCGCCAGCCAGCCGTGCAGGCCGCCGCGCCGCTTGCTTCCCGGGTCTGTCCGCACCTGATCCGACACCTGTGTCCTCGTGGCCGCTGCGCCCTCTTACCAGATCGCTTCGTCCGATGGCAACGCCCGGCCCCCCCGGGATCTACCAGCGGATCCGAGGAGCTTGCTCCTAGAAGCGCAGCGTCAGGCCGACCCCCGTGCCGGCGGCGGCGCCGGTCACCGCCACCGTCGGCGTCGGCGACTCGTCGTCGTCGCCCAGGATCAGCACCACCACGGCCGCCACGGCGGCGGCCCCGGCAAGCCCCAGCAGCACGTCGGTGGTCACCTGCAACGCCTCGCCCGTCGGCTGGATCTCGTCCAGCCGCTCCCGGGGCGTGTCGGGCGTGTGGTACTCGCGGTCCAGCACCAGGGTGTAGCTGCCCGTGCCGATGGCGGCCACCAACAAGGCTCCGGAGGCACCGACCAGTCCCCAGAACCACTCGTCCGAATCGTACTCCCACTCCCGCTCGATCGGACGGGGCGGGGGCGGCGGAGGAGGCGGCGGAGGGGGTGGCGGGCGGATCGCACCCAGCATCGCGATGCGCGATTCGAGGTCCGCACGTTCTGCCGCCGAGACGTCCGCTCCACCCTCCGCCAGGCCCTGCTCGAAACACACCAGCGCCTGGTCGATCTGGCCCAGCGCCTGGTACGCCAGCCCCATCCCGACCATCGACGCCCAGTGCGGATAGAGCGCGTAAGCCTGTTCGAAGCCGGCCAACGCGACCTCCGGCTCGCCGGCTTCGAGCGCCTCGCGGCCGCTGCGGTACCACTCGCGCGCCTCCTCGCGGTCGCGGGCCCGCTCGGACCCGCGTCGCTGGGCCGCCGCCTCGGGCAGCAGCACGAGAAAGGCCAACGCCGGCCAGAGCAGCCGAAGCGGTGCGGGTCGTCGGAGGCTCGGCGGAACTACCACGGAGCGTTCTCCGGCAACGGCAGGCCGTTGTTCGTCGTGCGGCCGGCGTCGCGCGGCGGCGTGTAGGTCGTCGGGGGCGGTCGCCGGGGAGGCCACCGGGGATTGCTCGGCGGACGGGTCGTGCCGCTCCCGGCGTCCGGGGCCGCAGTCGCCCCGGGGTCGTCCAGGCGCTCGAGCGGCACCGAGATCTGCATGTCTCCGGTGGGCATGATCGATGTCTCGAAGGGGCGGAACCCCGGCGCCGTCACGCGCAGCAGGCGAGGCGCCGCGGTCCTGGGGACCACGACCGCGAGCGGCCAGTCGGTGAACGGAGTGCCGGCCAGGTCGGCCGTGGTTCCCGTCGGCAGCCCGAGCAGCACGATCCGCGAGGTGGGTGCGGGCGCCGGTGTGCCGGCATCGACGACGGGCGGCGGCGTGAGCGGGGCGGCGTCGGGCGGCGGCGTCACGGGCACGGTCACGGGGGGCGGTGCGGGCGGCAGCACGACGGACGACCCGTCGGGCGCCGCCGGGTACGGCGGCGCGTCGTCGGAGAAGAACGACGATTCCGCCGGCCGACTGCCGCCGCCGCCGCTGTCGCCGGACGGCCGCCCCAGGATCACCGCCAGCGACACGATCAGCGCGAGCAGGGTGACCAGCGCCGCCAGCACGGCGGGACGCATCACGAGCGACCGGCCGCCGGCGGGGACCGAGCGAGCGACCACCGAGGAGGCGGAGCGTTCGGAACGTTGCGGGGCGTGCGGGGACGACGGCGGCTTGGCCATCGGCACGACTTCCCAGGCCGTCGATACCTGCATCTTGGCGTCGCGGGGCGGCTTGCGCGGCTCGATGACGATCGGGGCGTCGCGGGTGCCGGCGCGCTCCAGGTGCGGCAGCGATTCGCCGGACGGCATCGCGCGGGGCAGCGGGGTGTCGCCCGTCGCCCCGGGCAGCGGCTCGTCCATCGACGGAGCGACCGCGAACGCCACGGTCGCTCCGCCGCCCGCGGCCGGCGCCAGCGGCTGGTCCATCCCCGGGGAAGCGACCTCGGACCACGACAACGCCGACTCGCTCGTCTCGCCAGACAGTCGCGCCAACTCGGCGTCGACCTCCAGCAGGTCCATCTGCATCGCGCGCGCCGAGTGGAACCGCTCTTCGGGGTTGCGGCGCATCGCACGGAAACAGGCCTCGTCGAGGATTTCCGGGACGACCGCCAGCACGTCGCGCAGCCGCGGGTACGGCCGCCGCTCCTGCCGCTCGGAGTAGCGCTCGATCCACAGCAGGCTCGACTCCTGCTCGTGGTACGGCAGGCGGCCGGACACCATGCGGAACAACAGCACGCCGCAGGCGAAAATGTCGGATCGCGAGTCGATCGGCTTGCGCTCGAACATCTCCGGCGCCACGTAGGCCGGCTTGCCCATCACCGTGCCGGCCTGCGTCACGTTCATCCGCGCTTCCCCGCCGCCCAGCGGACCGGCCAGGCCGAAGTCGAGCAGCTTGACCAGCGGCTCGCTGTTGGGTTGGGTCGTGAGGAAGACGTTGGACGGGCCGAGATCGCGGTGGATCACGCCGGCCTGGTGCGCCGCCGCCAACCCGTCCAGCACCTGCAAGAGGACCGAGATCGCCCGCCGCGGCGGCAAGGCCACCTCGCGGGCGAGCAGCTGGTCGAGCCCCTCGCCGTGGAGCAGTTCCATCAGGATGTACGGCTTGCCGCCCTCGCCGATGGCCGGCAGTCGCCAGCCGAAGATGTTCACGATGTGCGGGTGGCGCACCGCGCACAGCGCCCCGACCTCCCGCTCGAACCGCAGCCGGTACTCCCGCTCCGTCGCCAGGTGTTCGTGGAGGAATTTCGCGGCGAAGCGCTTGCGCGTCGCCAGCTTCTCGACCTCGAACACCGCACCCATGCCGCCGGTCGCCAGCGGCTTGACGATGCGATACCCGGGGATCGTGACCCGCTCGTTCACGGGATACACTTCCTCCGCTAGCATGATACGCCCCGGGCAGCGGGACCGTCAACGTCGTGTGCGGGGCGGCTCCGTGGACGGGCCCGGGTCCGCCCGACCGGCGAGGCGGGTCGCCAGGGCGTGGCGGACGGCGGCCGACGGCGAGAACAGCCGGAGGCGCAGCCGGCAACGGTCGCCCCGGCGGGCTGCTTCGAGGACCTTGCCCGGCACCGCGGTGGCGCTTCCGTCGCGGAGCAGGATCCGCGCCCCCACCGGGTGCGGTTCCGCGGTCTCGAGGGTGGCCACGTCGCCGACCAGGGCCAGCAGCCGGGCGTCGGAGTCGAGGTCGAGGACCCGCTCGGTCACCGGCGGCCCCCCTGGCGCTCCTCGCGCTCCATGTCCCGGCGCCGGATCTCCTCGCGGCGGTCGACTCCGGTCTTGCCCTTGGCCAGCGCCAGTTCGACCTTGGCCCAGCCGCGCCGGAAGTAGACGGCCAGCGGCACCAGCGTGTACCCCCGCTCGGCGACCCGCCCGATCAGTCGCTTGAGCTCGCGCCGGTGCAGGAGCAGGCGCCGGGGGCGCCGCGGGGCGTGGTTGACGTAGCCGCCGTGCCGATACGCCGCGATGTGGAAGTTGAGCAGCAGCAGTTCCCCGTCCTGCAGGATCGCGTAGGCGTCCGACAGGTCCGCCTCGCCGTCGCGCAACGACTTGACCTCGGTCCCCTCGAGCACCAGTCCGGCCTCGAAGGTCTTCTCCACGGCGAACCGCTCCCGCGCCCGACGGTTGCGGCAGACGATGCGGACGTCGTCGGCATCGCCGGCCTTCCCCCGGCCGGCGGCGGGCTTGCGGTTCGGGGCCGGACGCGGCATGCGGCGCTGTCTACTCCACGAGCGCCAGCGTGGCAACCCGGACCACCTTGGCTCCGCCGCGTCGCAGCAGTGCGGCGCAGGTCGCCGTGGTCGCGCCGGTGGTGCGCACGTCGTCGAGCAGCAGCACCTCGCGCCCGGCGAGCGCCGCCGGGGCCTGCGGGGTCGTGGAGAACACGCCGGTCAGCGCGCGCCGCCGCTCGGCGCGCGACAGGGCCCGCTGCGGTCGGGGCCGGAGGGCGGAGGCGAGCAGGTCCGTTCG
>CAZMRP010000146.1:0-9327 GCA_964568275.1 uncultured Myxococcales bacterium | reverse complement strand
AGCCGGCGGGTCGGCACGCCGGCGGCGTCCCAGTCGCGGACCTGGTAGTAGACCGGCAGCATCTCGGCCAGCGGCACCTTCGACCGCGGCTCGTGCGGACGCTGCAGCTCGTCGGTCAGCCGCCGGGGCAGCGCGTCGGTCTCCGCCAGCAGCCCCTCGCGCAGGTTGAACATCCGCTCCAGCGTGTAGCTCCGCTCGCCGACCGCGCTGAACAACCCGAGGTTCATCTTGAGGCCGGTGTAGCCCTCGAGCGCCTTGGTGTGCGGCAGCAGCGGCAAGTGGAACGGCAGCGCCCCGGGCGACATCCGGCCCTGGCCGCCGAGCGCGAAGCGCGTGAGCTTGAGCACCTCGTTGGCCAGGCGCGCCTGCCAGCCGTGGGGGTTGACGGCCCACGACGGCGCGTCGGGAATCACGGCGTAGGTGGTGAAGATGCAGCCGCCCGCCGCGGCCACCGCCTCCATCGTGTTCTGCTGGAACACCGTCAGCGCGGGCTTGGCCAACGGCGTCAGCGGGTCGATGTTGACCGGACCGAGCGCCTCGAAGAACACCAGGTAGCCGCCGTTGATGTGGCAGCCGCCGCGATTGGAAACCGCGTAGCCCAGGCCGTGGCCGACCGCGCCGCGCGGCTCGTAGGCCGCGAACTCCAGCCCCTTGGACTGCATCGCCAGCTCGGGCGCGCCGCAGCTCTCCGCCAGCCGCAACGACCCCTCGGCCAGCTCGTTGCCGACGCCGCGCCGCCAGGCGATGTCCTCGAGCAACCGCTCCATCGCCGCGTGGTCCTCGAACGACACCGGCAGCCCCGGCAGCAGCCCCCGCTCGCCCAGCTCCATCGCCGTGGCGAGGGTCGACCCGAGGCTGATCGTGTCCATGCCCAGCGCGTCGGACAGCAGATTCCAGCGGATGATGCTCGGCAGGTCGGCGTTGGTGATGTTCGGCCCGAACATCCCGATCGTCTCGAACTCGGGCCCCTTGCGCTCCCGACCCTCGTGCCGCACGACCCGCCCGCAGCGGATCGGACACGACAGGCAGCCGTCGTTGCGCGCCAGGTGGCGCTCCGCCATCGTCTCGCCGCTCACCTCGTCCGCCCCCGCGAAGCTCCCGGAGCGGAAGTTGCGCGTCGGCAGGGTGTTCGTGGCGTTGGCGCCGTTGACCAGCGCCGCGGTGCCGTAACGCGGGAGCTGGCGCCCGGTGATCGAATGCCCGCGCAGCGTCGCGACCCAGGAGCGCACCGTCTTCCGGAAGGCCGCCCGGTCGTGCGGCTCGTGCCGCCGGCCCCCGCCCACGGTGATCAGCTTGAGCAGCTTGGAGCCCAGCACCGCGCCGGGGCCGCCGCGACCGAGCACCCGGTCGCCGGACACCACGCAGGCGAACCGTACCAGTTGCTCGCCGGCCGGACCGATGGCCAGCCGGCCGAGCTTCGGCGACAGGTCCCGCTGCACCGCCTCGGTGTCGAGACCCCACAGGTGGCGGGCGTCGAGGAACCGCGCCCCCCGCTCGTCGAGCGCCAGCCACGTCGGCGCCTCGGCGCGTCCCCGAACGATCAGCCCGTCCCACCCGGCGCGCTTGAGGTGCACGCCGAACGTGCCGCCGCAGTTGCTGGACAGGATCCCCCCGGTCAGCACGTTCTTCGTCGACAGGTTGAACCGGCTCGACGCCGGCGCCCCGCTGCCGGTCAGCGGCCCCGTGGTCACCACCAGCAGGTTGGCCGGCGACAGCGGGTCGACCCCGGGCTCCAGCTCCTCCCACAGAATGCGGGCCGCCAGCGCCTTGCCGCCGAGGTACGACTCGGCGAGCCGGTCGCCGAGCGGGAAGTCGCGCCAGGTGCGCGTGCCGAGGTCGACATCCAGCAGTTTTCCCGAGAACCCGGCATACCGTGTGACCATCGACGCGACTGTAGCGGGGGCCTCGGCGCCGGTCAAACCGGTCCGTCCCGCCCGGGACGAAACCCCTGTTTCGAAGGGGAGTTGACATCGCCGCGCCGACGAATAGACTGTGCGCCCTGCGTTCCCGCCCGGGGGACCCGGGAGCCCGGGAACGCGAGAAACGAGGACCGCGATGGCGACCCTGTCCGAGAAGATGGCCGCGGTGGAGTCGAGGCTGGCGCGCAAGGACCCCCTGCCGGAGTTCCGGTCCGGCGACACCGTGCGGGTGCACTACAAGATCGTCGAGGGCGACAAGGAACGCGTGCAGGTGTTCGCGGGCGTGGTGATCCGGATCCACCGGGCGGGCACGAAGTCGACCTTCACCGTGCGCAAGATCTCCCACCAGGTCGGCGTGGAGCGGGTGTTCCCGGTCCACTCGCCCCGGCTGGTCAAGCTCGAGGTCACGGCGAAGGGCCGGGTCCGTCACAGCCGCCTGTACTACCTGCGCGGCCTGACCGGCAAGGCGGCGCGCATCCGTGAGCGGGACCGCGTGACGGTGCCCACGACGGAAGCCGCGGAGGACGCCGGCGACGCGCCGGCCACGGCGGAGGAGTAGTCGCTTCCGTGCGAGGCGTCGCGTCGTTCGCGATCGCCGTCCCGGCCCTGCTGCTGGCTGCCGCCTGCCCACCACCCCCCATCGGGACCAACGGCGGCGTCGACCCCCTCTCGCTGCCCGACGATCCGCTGGCCGCCCTGCGACTCGCCGACGACTGGTCCCAGCCCGGCTCGTCCAAGGAGAAGAAGCTCGACGCCCTGCTCGCCCTCGAGCACGCCCGGAGCCTCGGCGCCGACGCGTACGTGACCGAGGTGCTGCGCGCGCGGACGCTGTTCCGGCTGGTCGAGGAACACGAGACGGACGCGCGCCGCGGCGACTGGCTGGACGACGGCGTGGCGGCGGCCCGCCGCGCCGTCGCGCTCAACGCCGACCGGGTCGAAGGCCACTACTACCTGGCGACGCTGGTGGGTCGCCAGGCCGAGCGGGCCACGGTCGGCGCGCTGGACATGATCCCCGTCATCCTGGCGGCCGCCGAGCGATCGGTCGAGTTGGACCGCAGCTACGACCACTGCGGCCCGCTGCTGGCGCTCGGCATGCTCTACGTCGCGGCCCCGCCGTGGCCGCAGTCGATCGGCGACCCCGAGACCGGCATCGACTACCTGCGCGAGGCCGTCGAATGCTCGGACTACCCCGTCAACCGCATCATCCTCGCCGAGGCGCTGCTGGACCAGGGGGAGTTCGAGGAGGCACGCGAGTTGCTGCGCTGGGTGCTCTCTCGACCGCCGGAGGGCGACTGGGGCATCGCCGGCAACCGCTGGCGGCCCGTCGCGCGCGAGCTGCTGGACCAGGCCGAGAACCCGGGGCGCTGACCGCCGCGGGTCACAGGTCGAAGGGGAAGCTCCAGCCGAGGCTGACGACGGCCGGCAGGGCCTCGTCCGGGCCCGGCGGGGGCGGCGGCAGGAACTCCGCCGGGTCGCGCACCGGCAGCCGCCGCTCCTCCGGCACCTCGTCCGCCGACAACAGCCGCCACTGCGTCCCCGGGTCCTCGTACAGCACCAGCGCGTCGATCACCCCTGCGACCATCACCGCCAGCAGCGAGCCCAGCACGGCCCAACTCGCGATCTTGTACCCCTCGGCGAACCCCGCGGCCTGCTCGGCCCGCAGGTCCGCGCCGGCGGCCCGCGCCTCGTTCCACTCCCGCGTGTACCAGTCCCACGACAGGAAGGTCCAGGCGTTCGCCGCGAACAGCGCCGCCTCCAGCCCCAGGAAGGTCCAGCCCTTGGTCTCCTGCCCGTTCTGGAACTGCCCGACGCCGAACGGCACGAACGCCAGCACCAGGTGCCGGTCGTCGCTGACCCGCGCCAGGTAGCGCGGCTCGAGCGCCGCGGCCAGCGCTTGCCGTCGTTGCCGATCCTCCTCGAGCAGCCGCTGCCGTTCGAGCTCCGCCAGCTGCTGCTCGACCGCCTGCAGCGCCGCCAGCCGTTCGCGCATCTGCTCCTTGACCCGGGCGAACACGTCGAGGATCGGCGTGGGGAACACGGCCGGGTCCAGCTCCCAGTCCGGCTCCAACACCAGCAACTGGTCGAACATCGCCGCGGCCTGGTCGGAATTCCCCTGGAACAGCAGGCTCGCCCCGAGGAACTGCAGGCACTCCTCGCAGATCGCCCGGCTCGGCGGCGGGTCCCGCCCCAGCAGGTCGCGGAACCGCTCCACCGCCAGCTCGTAGTCGCCGGTGTTGTAGGCGTTCCGGGCGTGCTGGAAGTCCGCCAAGTCGTCGGCTGCAGCCCGCCCCGCCGCGAGGACCAGCAGGCACGCGAAAAACGCCGAAACCAAGGCCCGCACGGGCGGGACTCTAGCAGGGGAAGGGGGATGGGGGACAGGGGAGAGGGCGCGGTTGCCGAGCGCCGTTGCCTGGACGGGTCCGGAGCCCGATGCTACCGTTCCCGCGAGGGACGACGGCGGATGAGTCGACGAGCCAACACGATCCGCAGCCTGGGCGCGTACGCGGCCTGCTGGGCGGTCGCGGCCTGCGCCACCGGGAGCGCCTCGGACGACGTGCCGCCCGCCGACGGCGGCGAGTCGGGGGACGCGCCGGTCGAGGTGCCGGTCGATGACGGCGGCGGCACCGACACCGGCTGCCTGCCCGGCCTCACCGCCTGCCCGTCCGGCTGCGTCGACACCAACTCGGACCCCGGCAACTGCGGCGCCTGCGGCAACACCTGCGGGCCGGCCGAGGTGTGCAACGAGGGCCGCTGCGCCGGGTCCTGCGGCAGCGGACGTCTGGCCTGTCCGGGCGGCTGCGTCGACCCGCAGACCGACCCCGACAACTGCGGGACCTGCGGCAACGCCTGCCCGGACGGCCTCAACGCCGACGGCCGCTGCGAGCTCGGCCGGTGCATCCTGGTCTGCCGCACGGGCTGGCAGGACCGCGACTCGACGCCCGGCTGCGAGACCGCCTGCGCCGGCTCGTCGACCCCGGAATCGTGCAACGGCATCGACGACGATTGCGACGGCGCCACCGACGAGGACTTCGCCTGCGCGGTGGGCCGCGCCACGCCCTGCACGACGAGCTGCGGCACCACCGGCAGCGGCGCCTGCACGCTGGCCTGCGAGCCGCCGGCGTCGAGCGCCTGCACGCCGCCGGCGGAGGCCTGCAACGGCCTGGACGACGACTGCGACACCACGGCCGACGACGGCTTCGCCTGCTCGCCCGGCGGCACCGGGTCCTGCGCGACCCCCTGCGGCTCGGCGGGCACCCGCGCCTGCACCGCCGGCTGCACCTGGGACGCCTGCGTCGCGCCGGTCGAGGCCTGCAACGGCCGCGACGACGACTGCGACACCATGGCCGACGACGGCTTCGAGTGCGCCGCGGGGGCCGTCGCGACCTGCACCACCTCCTGCGGCTCCACCGGCACCCGCAGCTGCAGCGCGAGCTGCGCCTGGCAGCCGTGCGTGCCGCCGCCCGAGGCGTGCAACGGCCGCGACGACAACTGCGACACGCAGGTCGACGAGACCTCCGAGTGCGTCCCGGGCTCGACCCAGGCCTGCACCCTCTCCTGCGGCAGCACCGGCCAGCGCAATTGCTCCGCCGCCTGCACCTGGGACGCCTGCGTCCCACCGGCCGAGACCTGCAACGGCCGCGACGACGACTGCGATACCGCCGTCGACGAGGGGTTCGAATGCCTCGTGGGGACGAGCAGCGGCTGCACGGCGAGCTGCGGCACCGCCGGCACGCGGGACTGCTCCTCGCGCTGCACCTGGGGCGCCTGCACGCCGCCCGCCGAGACCTGCAACCGGGTCGACGACGACTGCGACGGCGTCACCGACGACGGCTTCCGCGCCGTGACCCAGGCCACCAGCTACGCCACGCTGAGCGGCTTCCTCAGCGCCTGCAACGGCACGACGCAGCGCAACGGGCCGGAGTGCAACGCCGCGATCCACCGCTTCTGCGGGAGCGCCGGCTGCGCCAACTCCGGCTTCGGCCCCGTCGAGAACTTCCTCGACGCCGCCGACGTCACCTGCGTGATCGGCGAGGCGGCCCAGAATCCGGGCTTCCCGACGCTGCAGGCGAACCACGCCGGTTGCGACGGCGTCGTGCAGCGCGCCGGACCGGATTGCAGCTGCGCGATCCACCGCTGGTGCGCCGGGCGCGGCTTCGCCAGCGGCTTCGGGCCGGTCGAGAACTCCTACCCCGCCGCCTGGGTCGTCTGCGTCCCCGCGGCGACCACCATCGTCCTCGCCGCCACCTACACCGAGCTGTCCGGCTACCAGGCGTTCTGCGACGGCACGACGGAGCGCTGGGGACCCTACTGCAACAGCGCGATCCACCAGTGGTGCCGCGCCCGCGGCCACGCCTCGGGCTTCGGCCCCGTGGAGAACACGGGCGACACCGCCTACGTCGCCTGCGTGGATGCCTAGGCCGTGCGACGAAGCGTCCCCGCCGCGCTGCTGCTCCTGACCGTCCTGCTCGGCGGCTGCGCCGACGACCCCGGGACGAGCGTGGATTGCGGTCGGCCGGACGCATCGGCGGACCTGCCGCTCGAGACGGCCGAGGACGCCCCGCCCGAGGCCCCGGAGGCGGAGGCGGAGGCGCTCGACGCCCGCGAGGACGCGCCGGACGACGCGGCCGACGACGACGCGGCCGAGCCGGACGCGGCGTCGCCCTGCCGGGGACCGCTGCCGGCCGGCTGGGTGCGGGTGATGACGTTCAACATCCGGCACGGCGCGGAGTCGAGCCTGGAGGCCGTGGCCGAGGTGATCCGCGAGGCGGATCCCGACTTCGTGGGGTTGCAGGAGGTGGACCAGGAGACCGACCGCTCCGGCGGCGTCGACCAGGCTCACCGCTTGGCCCAGCTCACCGGCATGGCCGGCCTGTTCCGCACGGCGATCGACTACGACGGCGGACGGTACGGCCTGGCCGTGTTGGCCCGCTGGCCGATCCTGTCCTCCACGCGCGTCGCCCTGACGTCCGCCGGCGAACAGCGCATCCTGGCGGTGGTCGACCTGCTCGGTCCCGGGGACCTCCCGTGGACGGCCGCGGTGACGCACCTGGGCCTGACGGACGCCGAGCGGACGACCCAGGCCGGCGAGGTCGCCGCCGCGCTGCGGGACCGCCCGCGGGTCGTGCTGTTCGGCGACTTCAACGCCGAGCCCGGCTCGACGCCCCACGCGGTCCTCACCGCGCTGCTCGCCGACGCCTGGACGACCGGGGGCTCCGGCGACGGGCCGACGTTCCCGACCGCCGACCCGACGCGGCGCATCGACTGGATCCTCACCGGCGCCGACCTGCCGCCGGCGGTCTGCGCCTGGGTCCCCGCGACCGAGGCCTCGGACCACCGGCCGGTGGTCGCGGTGTTGCCGGACGGTTGATCCCGCCTTATCTTGCGCCGACCGGGGTGCGGACGAACCGAAAGGACGAACGACGCTGACCCGACTCGAGACCGACCCACAGTTCTTCCGCGCGCTCGTCGACGGCCTGCCCGACGGCATCTACGCCACCGACCGCGATCGGCGCATCGTCTACTGGAACCGCGGGGCCGAGCGGATCACCGGCTACACGGCCCCGGAGGTGCTGGGGTCCCGCTGCTCGGACGAGCTGCTGATGCACGTCGACGAGCAGGGCGAGCGCCTGTGCCTGAAGGGCTGCCCGCTGTCGGCGACGCTCACCGACGGCGACGTCCGCGAGGCCGACCTGTTCCTGCGGCACAAGGCGGGCCACCGGGTACCGGTTCGCGTGCGGGTGGCCGCGCTGCGCGACGCGACGGGCGGGATCGCGGGCGCCGTCGAGACGTTCACCGACAACTCGCCCCGCCTCGCGGCCCTGCAACGGATCCAGGAGCTCCAGCAGCTCGCGTACCTCGACACGATCACGGGCGTAGGCAACCGGCGCTACACCGAGCTGACGCTGCAGGCCCGGCTGGACGAGCTGCGGCGCTACGGCTGGACGTTCGCGGTGCTGTTCATCGACATCGACCGCTTCAAGCAGATCAACGACGCCTACGGCCACGAGGTCGGCGACCGGGTGCTGGGCCTGGTCGCCCGGACGATCGTCGGCAGTCTGCGCTCCTTCGACTTCCTCGGCCGCTGGGGCGGCGAGGAGTTCGTCGCGGTCGTGCCGATGCAGTTCGAGTCGCAGCTGGCGCCGCTGGCGTCGCGCTGCCGCGCCCTCGTCGAGCGGTCGGCGCTGAGGGAGGGCGGCCGCCCGGTCGCCGTCACGGTGTCGATCGGCGCGACGATGGCCGTCGCCAGCGACACCGTCGCCTCGCTGGTGGCTCGGGCCGACGAGCTGATGTACCGCAGCAAGACCGCCGGACGGAACCGCGTGACGCTCTCGCCGGCCCGCCCCGGGAGCCCGGCGCCGGACGGCCCGGCGACGCCCTGAGGGAGAGCCGCGGCCGGCCCCCGGCGGACGCGCGACGAGTCCTTGACCCCGAAGGCCCGGACCCCCTAGAACGTCGGGTCGGAGGTGACGCGATGGCGTCGCGCGAGCGCACGTTCAGCGGAATCCAGCCCAGCGGCGAGATCCACGTCGGCAACTACCTCGGCGCGATCCAGAACTGGGTCGCGATGCTCGACGACCACGACTGCATCTTCTGCATCGTCGACTGGCACGCCACGACGATCGAGTACGACCCGCGACGGATGCCGCAGCGCGTCTTCGACGCCGCGCTGGTCAACATCGCCTGCGGTCTCGACCCCGCGCGCTGCACGGTGTTCGTGCAGTCCGCGGTGCCCGAACACACCGAGCTGTGCTGGGCGCTGATGACGGTCTGCCCGATGGGCGAGCTGGGCCGGATGACCCAGTTCAAGCAGAAGTCCGACCAGCATCGGGAGAACGTCAACGCCGGCCTGTTCGCCTACCCGGTGCTGATGGCCGCCGACATCCTGCTGTACAAGGCGACCCGCGTCCCCGTCGGCGAGGACCAGCTCCAGCACCTCGAGCTGGCCCGCGAGATCGCCCGGCACTTCAACGCGCGCTTCGGCGAGCAGTTCCCGGAGTGCAACGCGAAGCTCGGCGTCTCCCCGCGCGTGATGGGCCTGGACGGCAAGGCCAAGATGAGCAAGAGCCTCGGCAACCACCTCGGCGTGCTGGAATCCCCGGCGGAGCTGCGGCGCAAGCTCAAGCCGGCCTACACCGACCCGCAGCGGCTGCGCCGCACCGACCCGGGCCGGCCGGAGATCTGCAACATCTTCACCATGCACAAGGGCTTCTCGACGGCCGACGCGGTCGAGCGCGTCGACCGCGAGTGCCGCGTCGCCGGCATCGGCTGCGGCGACTGCAAGCTGCTGCTCGCCGACGCCATCGACGCCCGCCTCGGCCCGGTCCGCGAGCGCGCCGCCGAGCTGCGGGGCCACCCCGAGCGCGTGCTCCAGGCGCTGGACGCGGGCGCGGAGCGCTGCCGCGCCATC
>CAZMRP010000145.1:0-9407 GCA_964568275.1 uncultured Myxococcales bacterium | reverse complement strand
GTTCCTCACCGGTCCGGGCACCGGCGGCAATTCGGGCTGGCTGCGCCGCGGCGGCGGCAGCTTCGAGGCACGCGGCGGCGGCGGGCCCGCAGGCGCCGCTCCACCCGCCGGCGCCCCGGCCTGCGGCACCAGATCCTCCGGGAACTCCTTGCGCAGGAAGGCCTGCAGGTCCTTCTGCGAGAAGAAACTCTCGATCGTGTACATGAAGCTCTGCAGGTCGTCGTGAAGGTCCATCGCGTTCTGGTAGCGATCTTCCTTCTCCTTGGCCAACGCCTTCAGGACGATCCGCTCGAGCTCCTCCGGGATGTTCCGGTTGTACGTCGTCGGCGGCATGATCTCGACGTTGCGCACCTTCTCCAACGTCGAGAAGTCGCTCTCGCCGATGAACAGCCGCTCGCCCGTCACCAGCTCGTACAGGATGATGCCGCAGGAGAAGACGTCGGACCGCCGGTCGAGCGGCAATCCGCGCACCTGCTCGGGCGACATGTAGCCGAACTTGCCCTTGAGAATCCCGGCCTGCGTCTTGGCCGCCTTGTTGGCCGCCTTCGCAATGCCGAAGTCGATGATCTTCACCTCGCCGTCGAACGAGATCAGGATGTTCTGCGGCGAGACGTCGCGGTGCACCAGGTTCAGCGGCGAGCCGGAGGCGTCCTTCTTGTTGTGCGCGTAGTCCAGCCCCTCGCAGACCTTCATCATCGCGAAGCAGGACATCGGCAGCGGCAGGATCTCGCCCTTCTTCTTCGCCCGGTCGTAGGTCGCCCGCAGGTCACGCCCGTGGATGTACTCCATCGCGATGAAGTACGCGTCGCCCACCTTCCCGAGGTCGATGATCTGCGCGATGTTCTGGTGCGTCAGCTGCACCGCGATCTTCGCCTCGTCGATGAACATCTTGATGAACTCTTCGTCCTCGGCGATGGACGGAAGAATCCGCTTGACGGCGACCAGACGCTCGAACCCCTCGACGCCCTCGGTCTTCGCCTTGAAGACCTCGGCCATGCCGCCGACGTTGATGCGGTCGAGCAGGTAATACTTCCCGAAGGGCATCGGCTTCTTCACGGAATACGCCTCCGTCGCCCCACCGTGGTCCGCGACACGCGCCGCCGGGAACCCCCCGACGAACCGCGTGCCCGCCCGGTTCTCGCCCCGCAGGTGCTCGCCTGCACGCCGCTCCCCAAACGGCGGGCAGGGTCAACGCCTGCAATCGGGCAGGAATACTACCCGCTCCCCGGCGCGCGGGTCAATATGAACGCAAGGCCCGCAACCGGTGGTCGTCCGTGCGGAAATACCGGATCCGACGCGTGTGCGGCGGGTTCCAGACCCCGGGACCCACCACCTCCGTCTGCTGCAGCAGCTCCAGCACCGGCGGCGTTCCCGAAACCGCGAACACCGCCGCGCCCCCGAGCGTCCCCTCGGCCAGCTCCGGGCGCGTCAGCGGCCGCCGCTCCCCGCCCTCGTACAGGAAGACCCAGCCCGCCCCGTCGTTGCGCGAAATCCCAACCACCCGCTCGGCACCCGCCGCCCGCAACGCCCGGTACAACACCGCCCCGTCCCCGCTCCCGACCTCCGCGTACAGCAGGAACCGCTCCCCCGCCCGCACGCCGAACGCCCCCGCGAACGCTCCCGTGCTCGCCTCCGACAGCGGCACCCCGCGCAGCCCCAGGACCACCGGCCAGCTCCCCACGACGGCCTGCGCCGCGCTCCAACGGTCGACCACCAGCCGCTGCTCGAGCCCCAGCGGGTCCCGCGCCAGCACCACCACCGCGTCGTCCGCCGAGAACGGCGCCTCGCCGTCCCCGCTCCACACCGCCGGCGACCCGGCCGCCGGCACGAACGCCCCGAGCGCCCCTTTCGGCAACTCCTCGGTCGCCGCCGTCACCGCCGCCCACCGCGGGTCGATCGCCAGCAGGTAGACCTTCGACGTCCCGGCCGCGTCCGCCGGACCCGCCGTGAACGTCATCGGCGGCGGGAACGAACGCACCGGCAGGCCGCGCTGCGACCACTCGCCGTCCCCCGCCCCCCCGTGCTCGAAGGTCACCGCCGGCGGCGGCAGGTTGTCCTCCAACACCAGGTAGAAGAAGTCCCGCGGCTCGCGCTGCACGTAGCGGGGGAAACGGAAGATGTCCATCCCCTGGAACAACGTCCGCGCCCGGAAGCCCAGGTCCTCCCGCCCCGTCACCTCGCCCGCCGCCTGGAACCCCGCCCGCATCCCCGACGGCACCGGCGTGTCCGCGTCGACGATGCGGTAGAACTCCCACCCGACGTTGCCGCCGTTCATGTCCAGGTGCAGCCCGTAGCGGCAGCCCGCCGCCTCCATCGCCGCCACGATCGCGTCGAGGTTCGTCGACAACCCGTAGAAGTAGGCCAAATGGCCGTGCTGCGTCCAGCACAGCGACGACCGCACCGTCACCGGGTTCGGGTCGTCCAGATCCTTGGGGCTCGAGCCCCACCAGCTGCGGTTGTACGGGTTCACCTGGCCGTGCCCGAACAGCGGCGTCAGGTTCTGCCGGAACGAGATCACCCCCTGCTCGCCGAAGAACTGCTCCAACGCCCGCTCGTTCACCCCGTTCGGGTCCTGGTCGTAGCTCGCGCCGCCCGCGTGCAGCGCCACGTCCTCGCTCGGCCCGGGCCACGTCCCCACACCCGCCCGGCCGCCGCGCAGCAGGAACACCATCCCGCCCCACGGCTTCGGCGGCAGGTAGAGCTTGCCGTCCTGCCCCAGCCCGAACTCGCCGTGCAACGCCTGGAACCCGCCGTTGAACCCCGCCACGAACCGCCGGATCGTCCCGTCGTCCCGCGGCACCAGACCGCCCGAGGTCTCCCCCGTGGCCGCCTTCGGCTCCATCGAGCCCCCCGAGGGGTGCAGCGTCACCCGCCGCGGATCCCACGTCACCAGGTAGACCACCGAGAACGGCCGCTCCGCGTCCGTGCGCAGGAACGTCGAGTAGAACGTCGCCGGCGCTCCGTCCTCGTTCAACACGAAGTCGTCGTCGACCACCGGCGTCCACTCGCCCTCGCCCGCCATCCGTCCCTGCACCTCCGCCGGCGCGATGTTCGGCGGCGGCCAGTGCAGGTCCAGATCCTCCAACTCCTCGCCCGGCTCGAACCGGTACGTCGCCGCCAGGTCCGGCGGACGCGTCGGAGCCAGCGACGCGGCGATCTCCTGCGCCGCCTCGTCCTCGTCCACCGTCGCCCGCTTGATCCGGTCCGTGAACTTGAACGCCAAGTACTCCAGCGTCTCGATCGGACCCGTCCCCACCCAGGCCCGCACCGTGTCCACCGCCCACGCCACGTGCCCGCGGATCGCCTTCGTCTGCCGCGCCACCGCGCCCACCAGCGCCGTCCCGGAACGCACCTCCCCCAGCGCGTCCACCGTCACCACCCCGTCGCCCGTGTCGATCGTCAACACCGACCCCTGCCAGGCCAGCCGCAGCCCCCGCGGCGGCGCCGCCAGCCGCACCTCCGTGCGGTGCAGCCCCGCCCCCCGCCCCGTCTCCTGGAAGTTCGTCACCGCGTCCTTGAACCGCTCGACGAACGGCCAGCCGTCGGTCAACTCCCCGTCCTGCCCCGCCGTGTCGAACACCAGCACCGTCGGCGGGTCGCCGTCGACCCACCGCACCGCCGCCACGAGGTCCCCGGAACCCAGCACGTCCGCCTCGTCCGCCGCCGGCGAGTCCGTCAGATTCCGCAACAGCGAGACCCGCACCGGCCGGCCGTTCACCAACGCCACGTCCGCCAAAAACAGGTCGCGCGCCGCGTCCGGCGTCGCCGCCGCCGCAAACACCGCCCGCGCCTGCTCGGACGGGTCGAGCCAGGTCGTCACCCCGAGGTCCTCGTTGGCCCCGACCCACGCCACCGCCTCCGGGTCGACCACCAGACCCCAGCGCACCGCCACCAACCCGGCCAGCGTCACGTCCCGCTCCGAAGCCTCGGGCGCCCGTTGCCGCGCCTCCGCCGCCGCCGCGTCGATCCGTCCGCCCAGCGACCAGGCGTAGAACGCGACCGCCAGCGCCAGCCCCGTCAGGATCCCAGCCAGGCGCACCAGGTACACCCCGTGCCCACGGTGCTCCCGCGACCGCCAGCGGTTGCGCAACCACGACCCGAACGATGCCACCCACGCCTCCCGTCCCCCGCGCCCGCCATCGACGGCCGGCCCGCGCGGAGGTTCAACAGGCGGGCACCTTAGCGCGAGCCGCCCCCCGGATCAAAACCATCCGCCCCCCTTTGCGCCCTTGCGCCTTCGCGCGAACTTCCCCCACCCCCTTTGCGCGATCCTCACCACGAGGCACTTGCGCCCGGCCCCGAGGAGACCAATACTACGCTCGGCGCCGGGCGTCCCCGGTCCGGGGTGGGGGCAAGGAGGCACGCATGATCGTCCGAACCGCAGCGCTCCTGGTGCTCGCTTCGCTGGCGCCCGCCGCGCCGGCAGCCGCCTCCCCGATGCCCCCCGACGAGGCCGCCGCACGGGCCGGCACGTTCCTCGCCACCTACGGCAGCGACGCCTTCGTCCGCTTCCTCCCCACCAGTCGCGGCGCCGTGTTCCTCGGGAACTTCCGCTCCGACCCGCTGTCCTCCGACCCGATCGAAGCGGCCTGGCGGTTCCTCGAACGCGAAGCGCCGATCCTCGGCCTCGCCGACCCGCGCGCTGCGCTGCGCGTCGAGCAGACCGTGCCGTGGCGCGGCTGGACCACCGTCCGCCTGCGCCAGACCGCCTGGGGCCGCCCCGTCATCGGCCGCGGCTTCGTCGTGCTGACCGATGCCGACGGCCGCGTCTACCAGGTCTCCGGCGGCGTCGCCGACGTCTCCACCGCGCCCACCGAGCCCCTGCTCGGCCGCGACGACGCCGTCCGCGCCCTGACCCGCATCGTCCCCCAGGCCCGCGTCACCGGCTTCGAATCGGCGCTGCTCGCCGACGGCACCGCCGTCCGCTTCGTCAACGTCGTCGTCGTCGAACAGGGCGGACCCCTCGACCGCTTCGAGGTCCTCCAGGACGCCGTCACCGGCGAGCCGATCACCGCCCGCCGGCTGTTCCTCGCCGCCCAGGCCCGCGTCTACGACCCGAACCCCGTGGTCAACCCGACCCTGCTCACCGTCGACCTGCAGGACCTGACGTCGACCACCAACCTCGACGGCCGCCTGGCCCGGGCCTACGCCTGCTCCACCGGCGAGTGCCGCAGCCTCACCCGCCGCGCGCTCCCCGACACCGACGGAAACTACCTCTACGACCCGCTCGAGCCGTCCCTGACCGACGAGTTCGCCGAGGTCATGGTCTACTACCACATCGACAAGGTGAACCGCTGGTTCGAGGAAACCCTCGGGTACGAGCTGACCTGCGGCGGACACCGCTGGGTCATGGGCCTCGTGAACCTCGATTACGCCAACGCCTTCTACGGCGACATGGACGACGACCGCTGCGGCGACATCACCCTCGGACAGGGCACGATCGACTTCGCCTACGACGGCGACGTGATCTACCACGAGTTCACCCACGGCATCGTCGATGCCACCGCCAACCTGCGCGGCTGGGCCCGCGACGAACTCGGTCCGGACTACTCCACCGGCGGCCTCAACGAGGGCACCGCCGACTACTTCTCCGTCACCCTCTCCGACGACCCGGACCTCGGCGAGTACATGTCCCGCGAGGGCCTCGGCGGCGAGCTCGGGACCCGACACGCCGACAACGACAACACCTGCCCCCTGTACCTCGAGGGCGAATCCCACGGCGACGGCGAGATCTGGCTCGGCACCCTCTGGGAAGTCCGCACCGCCATCGGCGCCGCCAAGACCGACGTGCTCGCCTTCGCCGCCCTCACCTCGCTGTCCGAAACCGCCGACTTCGACGAGGCCGGCCGCGCCCTGGTCTCCGCCGCCGGCCGCATGGTGATCGAGGGCACCATCACCGCCGCGGACCAGGCCGAGGTCGAACGGATCGTCGGCGAACGCGGCCTGATCGATTGCATCCGCATCATCGACCTCTACAACCCCGACACCGGCGAGCTCTTCTCCGCCTCCAACATCAGCCCCGGCCTCGACGAATACGGCGGCTGGCTCGACGAACTCTACTCGGGCGTCCAGTACCGCATCCGTACCCCGCCCACCGCCTTCCGCATGTCGTTCGTCTTCACCCCCGTCCCCGGCCTGCCCGTCGACCCCAACGCCTACGACATCTACGCGCGCCAGGGCTCGCCCGTCCACTTCAGCTACTCCGGCTTCACCACCACCATCGACGGCTTCGACCGCGTCGTCACCGGCAACCCCGCCAGCGTCACCTACGCCACCTGGACCGACCCGCCCCTGGAACCGGGCGCCGAATACTACTTCACCTACGCCCACCGCAACGGCTACCCGATGTGGGCCACCATCAGCGCCAGCCTCGGCATCAGCCCCCCTCGCCCCGACGAAGAAGACGTCGTCGAAGACGTCCCCGCCGACGCCCCCGCCGAGATCGTCGAGGACGTCCCCGAGGACCTGCCCGCCGACGCCGACGCCTCGACCGACGCCGAACCCGACGCCGAACCCGACGCCGAACCCGATACCGCCGGCGACGGCGCCGCCACCGTCACCGTCGGCGGCGACGGCTGCGACTGCCGCGCCATCCCCTCCCGCCGCCCGTGGCTCGGAATCCTCGCCGTCCTCGGCCTCGCCCTCCTGCTCCGCCGCCGGCCCCACTTGTAATCTGTCGCCGGTCGTAGTTACATCGCGGCCCGCTACGGCACGCGGGGCGCCCGCGCGCGCCTCGACGGAAAGGTGGAGCCTGATGCGACTCGGGAACTCCTGGATCCCTCTGCTGCTGTGTCTGGCCCTGTCCAGCGCCCCGCACAGGGCCGCCGGCCAGACCGTCCCGGCGACCACGACGCCGACCCCCACGGCCGACGCGTCCGTCACCGCGGATGCAACCGTCCCACCCCCCGGCGGCGGCCCGGAGGCCGAACGCCCCTGGGAAGCCCCACCCCCTCCGCCGCCCGAAACACCACCCCAGGCGCAACCCGCGCAGCCGGGGTGGGGCGGACAACCCGCCCAACCCTGGGGCGCACAGCCCGGAACCGGCGCCGAATGGCAGGACGCCACCGTGTTCTCCCTCCCCGAAGACCAACTGCTCGGCTACTGGCCCGTCGTCGCCGAACTCGGCGTCGGCTACGGCCTCACCGCCGAGGGCTCCCTGCGCCTCTACAACTCCGCCATCACCCTCGAGCCCTCCGCCTTCCTCGGCCTCCTCCCGACCTGGCAGTTCTTCCACGGCCCGACCCTCGCCCTCCCGATCGGGATGCCCGGCAGCTACACCAAGACCGTCCGCGGCGAAGAAGTCACCATCGACCACGGCCTCAGCTTCGCCGTCGTCCCAGGCTACCGCTTCCTCCACCCGTTCCGCCGCGATATGTTCTGGTCCGCCGGCCTCGGCGTCCCGTTCCTGATCTCCGAGTGGCAGCCTTCCGCCAAACGCGAGTACACCTTCACCCCCGGCGTCGAAATCAACGTCGAGAACGACTACAATTCCCTCGCCGGACTCGGCGTCTACCTACGCGCGACCTACCAGGTCTACTTCGGTACCTACACCCTCTCCACCTTCGGCGGGACCCTCGGCCTCGTCCTGTACTGGGAGTGGTTCGACGAGTTCCAACAACCCACCCCCCCCGCCGACGCACTGCAGGACCAGGAGGTGTGGTCGTGACGCTCCGTACCGCTTCCACCGCCCGCCGGGCGTGGCTCTGGACGCTCCGCGCCCTCGGCCTGTCCGTCGTCTTCGTCTTCACCGCCGCGCCCCTCCCCGGCGACTCGCCCGGCTGCGGCGACCCCAGCGGCATCGACGATTCCCCCGCCCTGATCGGCCCCAACGTCGTCCCCGTGCTGTGCGGCGAGCACTGCTACAAGGACTGCGAACTGCTCGTCGAGTGCGGACGGTACGCCACCGGCATGGGCTACTCCGCCTGCGTCGCCGAGTGCACCGGCCTCGACGGCCGCAACTGCGTCGCCTGGACCTTCGACGGCCTCTGCCCGATCGATGCCTACGGGCCCGACCGGGTGATCACGCAGTTCGAGAAGGACCAGTGCCTGGTCGATGCCCGCACCGCCGCCTGCTGGTGCGCCGCCGGCGAAGACTGCTGGGACAGCTCGATGCCGATGCCGCTCTCCTGCACGGCCGTCAGCCTGTGCGACCCGAGGTGACCGCCATGAGCGCTCAACTGCGAATCACCGGTCTGCTGCTGCTCGCCTCGCTCGGGGCGTCCGGCTGCTTCACCATCACCTCCCACGACGAGTACGCCACCGTCCGGCGCATCCACCAGGAACCCCGCGTCGTCGAACGCGCCCAGCTCGTCGCCGAATACCGCCGGGCCTACCCCGAAGGCCGCATGACCGGCGACGTCGCACGCCTCGCCGACGGCATCGATGATCAACTGTTCGATGCCTCCGAAAGCCGCGACACCAACATCCTCAACCTCTACCTCACCATCCTTCCCGAAGGACGACACGCCGCCCTCGCCAACGAGATCCTCGGCGCCAACGCCTACTTCGAGGAACGACAGCGCGCCGCCGAAGAAGCCGAACGACAGCGCCTCGCCGCCGAAGCCCAACGCCAACGCGAATGGGCCGAACGACTCAAGCTCTTCGTCCACGACGGCTTCCGCGACTGGCTCTTCATCTTCGCCGAAACCCCGCGCGCCTGGGGCCACGACCTCGACTGGATCAACCAGCAATACCCCCTGTTCTACCAATACTGGGCCTCCGAGCCGTTCCCTACCTGCGAGCCCGACGGCAACACCTGCCGCAAACGCTACGAAGCCCACTTCACCCTCGACATCGACGGCCGGAGCTGGGAACGCCACCTCAACCTCACCGTCCAGCTCGACTTCAAAAACCGCCAGCTCTTCCGCGCCGCCATCTACCTCGACCGCGACGGCTTCACCAACTGGTACGAACTCGAGACCAACACCGTCAACGTCGCCGACGCCGAACCGTACGTCCGACAGACCGCCGCCCAGTACTTTGTCGAGTACGTCAACCAGCTCGTGATGTCGAAGTGGCCCGACGGCGAGGAAACCACCGACGGCGTCGACGAACGCGTGTTCTACACCTTCGAAACCGCCGACCTGCGCTTCGACGTCGTCGGACTCTCCAGCGTCGTCGGCCGCCGCATCGATGCCCTCCAGATCACCAACAAACGCATCCTCGGCACCGACGCCGTCGTCACCACCGTGCCGACCGCTACGCCGACTCCGACGCCGACTCCCGCGCCGACGCCGACCCCCACTCCCGCGCCGACGCCGACCCCCACTCCCGCGCCGGCACCCGCACCTGCTCCTGCTCCTGCACCCGCGCCGGCCCCTGCACCCGCACCTGCCCCCGCACCTGCACCTGCCCCTGCACCCGCGCCGGCTCCGGCCCCCGCGCCCGCACCGGCTCCTGCACCTGCA
>CAZMRP010000144.1:0-9436 GCA_964568275.1 uncultured Myxococcales bacterium | reverse complement strand
GCCGCGACGATCGCGTGTTCTTCCGCTTCGGCCTCACCGAACCGCTGGTCGATTCCGGCCTCGGCATGTTCCGCGTCTGGGCCGATCGCTACTACGCGTCCGAGTCCGTGCCCGCGCTGCCCGAGGCGCCGACGCTCCCCGGCAACGTCATCGGCACGGGCATTCGCAGTTCCTCGGGGGATGGCGCCGACGCGGGCCCGGACGGCGACCGGATCAAGGACGAGGCGGACGCCGGACGGCCGAAGGTCGACCCGGACGCGGGCACCGACGGGGGCTGAGCGGGTGTCGCCGGTCGGAAGTCCGGGACCACCCCCGCCACCGAACCGCGCCCTTCAGGGCACGGCGGTTCCGGGCGCAGCGGCCGCGGGCTGAAGCCCGACTCGGTTCGGATCGGGGTTTCCGGCCCTCGGCACTAGGGCGCCGTCATCGCCACCTGGCAGGTCGCCGTGTTGCCGGTCACGGCGTCGACCACCACGTCGGCGCACTCCGCGTGCCAGGTCGCGGTGGCCGGCGACGCCGCCCGGCCGTCCACGGTCAACGTCCAGGTCGCAAACGGCACGTTGGTCCACTCGAGCGTCGTCGTGCAGGTCATCGGCGCCGTCGCGAGGTCGATCGCGTCGAACACCACGCCCGTCGCCGCGTCCTCCAGCTCGTAGCCCAGCTCCGCCACGTCGTCCGGCGGCAGCTCGCAGCCGCCCCAGGCCGGCGCTGCGACCTTGTCGGCCCACTCCAGCGTCACCGTCAGCCGCCCGCCCACCTCGAAGTCGACCGCCTGGACGTTCTCCCCCGCCGTCGGCTCGAAGGCCGCCCAATCGACCCGCACCAGCGGCTGCTCGTCCGCATCCAGCAGCTCCCACGCCAGCTCGTAGTCGAGGCTCGAGTCGAACAGCTCGGCGGTGGTGCCGGCGCCGTCGGCGCAGTCCCAGTCGACCGTCGCCGCGTCGGTGGTCCCGGCCTGGCGCCAGAACAGGCGCACCATGGCGCCCAGCGCGTCGCCGCAGCTCGCCGCGTCGGCCGCGGCGCCGCGGATCGTCCAGCTCGCGGCGAGCGTCGCATCCGGCCCCGTCGGTCCGACGAAGGTCACGTCGAAGGGGTTGTCGCCCGCGGCCATCGTGTGCGCCTGCCAGCCCGTGGCGGGAGCGACCGACAACGCGGTTCCGGTCGCGTCGAACAGCTCCCAGCGCAGCTCGTAGCGCTGGGTCATGCGGAAGATGTTGCCGGTGGTGGCCGTGCCGTCGGCGCACGCGTAGTCGTCGAAGGTCTCCGCCGTCGCCCCGGCGATGCGGTAGGTCAGCCGCACCGTCTCCGCGCCCGCCGCGGCGCAGCTCGTCGCGTCGGCCGCCGCCCCGTCGATCGTCCAGGTGCTGACCGCCGCCGCGTCGGGCGGCCCGGACCAGCCCGGCGTGAAGTCGAAGTTGTAGCCGTTGGCTCCGGCGCGCAGCGTCACCTCCTGCCAGGCCGTCGCCTCGCGGACCGCGCCGTCGGCCGACACCAGCGCCCAGGCCATCCGCAGCGTGGTCGGCTTCAGCACCGGACCGCTGTCCGCGGTGCCCCCGGCGCACGGCCACAGCCAGCTCCCGTGGGCCTCGCCGCACCCCTCGGCCCCGGGCGAACAGCCCGGGTCGCCGTCGGCGACCCGCAGGATCACGTAGTCGCCGCCCACCGCCGCGCACAGCGCCGCCGAGGGCTCGTTCCCGTTGATCGTCCAGTCCAGCGACACCGACGACTCGCTGCCCGACCAGAACGACACCGTCACCGTGCAGCCGAGGGCCGCCGCCAGCACCACCATCGCCATCCCCAGGAACCTGCGCCTGCTCATCGCTCGAACCTCCTTTCGCGTCGGAGCGGAACCTAGCACGCCGACCGGGACGAGGCCACGCTCCGGGCCGCAGCACCCCGCGCGGCCCGCTTCCGCGCGCCGGGGGCGTCGGTCCTCCCGCCCCGCTCCGGTACGTTCAACGCGTCAGCGCGGCCGGTAGGCCCCGCCGTCGCCCAGGTTGGTGACGACCCCGGCGACCTGGTCGGCCCCGCCCCACACCAGGAACTCGGTCCCGCTCCAGGCCGCGGCGAAGCTGCGGCGGCCCTGCGGCGCCCCGACCGTCGTCATCGAGGTCCAGCGGTCCGTCGTCGGGTCGTACAGCGCCCCGTCGTCGTACGCCGACATCACGTAGTCGCGCGTGCCGCCCCAGACGACCATCACGCTGCCGGTCCACTCCACGGCGTGGCTGTGCCGAACCGCGAGCGGCGAGCCGCCGAGCGGCCGCCAGCGGTCGGTCGCCGGGTCGTAGGCGCGACCGTCCCCGAGCGCCTCGTAGATGCCGGTTCCGAACGCGGCGTCGGCCGCCCCGCCCCACACGATCATCTCGCGGCCGGTCCACACCGCGGGCGCCGAGCCCCGGGCCGTCGGAGCCCCGGCGCTCGAGAGCGGCCGCCAGCCGTCGGTCGTCGGATCGTAGCGCCCTCCGCTGTTGGTCGGGTTGCCGCCGTCGGAGAGAAAGCCGCCCCAGACCAGCAGCTCCGTCCCGCTCCAGACGGCGGAGGGGTTCCACCGGGCCGTCGGCGCCCCGGTCGCCGTCACCGGCGACCAGCGGTCCCCGACCGGGTCGTAGCGACCGCCGTCGGACAGCAGCGCCACCGGAGTGCGCGCGCCCCCCCAGACGATCATCTCGGTCCCGGTCCAGACGGCCGCACCGGACATCCGATCGGTCGGGTCCCCGAGCCACGTGATCGCAGTCCAGGAGTCGGTGACCGGGTCGTACCGGCCGCCACCCGACTCCGCCGTGACGTCGCCCGCGCCGGACGATCCGCCCCAGACCAGCAGCTCCGTCCCGCTCCAGACCATCGCGGCGCGGGTGCAGCCGTCGAGCGTCCCCGCGGCGTCGGCCATCCGCCGCCAGCGGTCGGTCGCCGGGTCGTAGGCGCCGCCGATGGTGAAGCAGTCGCCGGTCGTGTGGCCGCCGAAGACCAGGAACTCGGTGCCGGTCCAGAACCCCTGGACGTAGCGGCGCGCCGACGGATCGCCCATCCCGGAGAGCGCTCGCCAACTCGGGGTGCACGAGCCCGCGACGCAGGTCTGGCCGGCGTTGCAGGACACCGTGCAGCTCCCGCAGTGGGCCTCGTCCTCGGCCGGCGCGGTCTCGCAGCCGTCGTCGACTCCCGACACGCAGTCCAGGTAACCGTCGGCGCAGGCGACGCCGCAGCCGGTGTCGGCGCAGGTCGGCACGGCGTGCGGGGCCGCGGGACAGACGGTGCCGCAGGAGCCGCAGTGGGCGACGTCGAGGCTCGAGACGCAGCTCCCGTCGCAGCAGATCGACTGGTCCCCGCAGCTCGCGTCGGCGGGCAGCGAGAGGAACCGGCATCGTCCCGTGAGCGGGTCGCAGGTGTCGACGGTGCACAGGTTGTCGTCGTCGCAGTCGGCGTGCTCGACGCACTCGGGCGGCGGCGCGTCGTCCGGCCCGACGTCCTCGGGTGGGAGGGCATCGTCCGGGGCGACGTCGCCGTCCGGAGCGACCTCGCCGTCCGGGACGACGTCGCCGTCGACGGCCTCGAGCGTGTCGCCGTCGAGCGGCGTGTCGGGGAGGTTGCCGTCGGCCTCGGGCGTCGTGTCGGCGTCGCCGGCGGGCGACCAGTCGTGGCCGCAGCCGGCGACCAGTGCCACGGCGAGCGCGACCCACGAGGTCTGCATCGACCCGAGTCGGCGAGCCGTCGATTCCGGATCTACGGCGTTCATCGTCCGCTGCTCCCCCGCCGCGCCGCTACCCGGGTCGGCGGACGTCGGTGCCTCTCGCCATCGACTTGTACCACATCCTCCACAGCCGCGCCCGCCGGCAGGACGGCACGAGCGCTTGACTTGGGCCTCGCGCTCGGATAGGAAGCCCCTCGGCCGCGGGGAGAAATCCGCGACCGGCGCGAAAGTGGCGGAATTGGCAGACGCGCAGGATTCAGGTTCCTGTGGTGGAAACACCGTGGGGGTTCAACTCCCCCCTTTCGCACCAAGCACTTAGACCCGGTCGCCGTTTCCTGCTTCCCTCCTCGGGGGCCAGTATGGCGCCGGAATGCCTGCCTTGCGGCGTCCGCTGCTTCCGCCACGGCCCGCCCGCCAGCCACGTCGCATGGAAGGTGTCGCCGGCCGCCAGGGCACGGGTCGGAGGCAGCAGGAAGCCGCGCAGGACGCCGACGACGGCCGGCAGCCCCGGATCGTCGGGACGCAGGCGCACGCGACGAACGAACGCCTTCCACTGCACCCGCTTCGTTGCATCGTCGGCGAAGACGTCGGTCAGCGCCAGCGGTTCGTCCGCCGACAGCGGCGTGCGCCGCCGGTTGAACGTGGCCCGCACGGCCGCGGCCAGCACTCGACCCTCGAACGGGAGACGCATGGCCAGGGTCCAGAGGTCGTACAAGTCCTTCATCCGGCTGTTGACCATGCCGAGGGTCACCATGGCGTTCAGCTTCTCGGCGACGACCGCTTCACGCGGGTAGGACCTGAGCACGGGCGCCGGCAGGTCGAGCAACGTCGGGAGCGGGAGCTTGCGCGGCGGCGGCCGCACCGCATCGCCGAAACCGACGTCGACCTGCAGTCGGATCCGTGCTGGGCCGAGCCGGCCGGCAATGCGAACGCGCAGCCCCTCGTAGGGCAGATCCTCCCGGATGCGTTCGGCCCGGACGGAGCCCTCGTCGAACACCAGCCCGTCGTCCTCGACAGAAGCCCGACAGACGCCGGCGAACAGCTTCGTGATGCGGCCTGCCTCCGGCACGCCACGTCCGAGCAGGTCGACGTCCCACGTCGCCCGGTGCATCTCGCCGGTCCAGACGGCGAAGAGCATGGCGCCCTTGAGGACGAACTCGTCCGCGTGCGGCGACGTCGCCAGGCGGTACAGGAACCGCTCAAGCCCGTACCGGGTGAGCACCGACTGGAAGTCCTCGTCGCGCTTCCGTGCCAGGTCGAGCAGCCGCTGCCGCACGGACGCGGCGATGTCGCGGGGCGGCTTCGTCATGCGGTCGCCTCGAGGTACGGACGGATCACGTTGGCCACGCGGCAGACTTGGGCGAAGCGCCACAGGTCGTCCATGCTTCCCCGCACGCGCCGGTACTCGCGCAACGCCTCGATCGCGACGTCCAGACCGACCTTGTTCCGAAACTTGAAGCAGTCCGCGACCGTCTTCGCCCTTGAGTAGACGCGGACGACGATGCCCTCGACAGGATGCTCTTCGACGCCGGTCGTCCCGGCCTCGCCGCTCATGCGGACGATCCGCAGGGGCGGGTAGCCGGGGGCGGGCGCGCGCGCCTTGCCGTCGATCGCCATCCACACCTCGAACGGCGCCTGGGTCGTGAGGTCATGGAACCGTAGGGCGGAGAGAAGACAAACGACGCCGTGCGGCACCCGCTTGCAGGCCTCGGCCATGCTGTGGTGTTCGCCGACGTCATCACCGATCATGCGGTAGAGTCCCCTGCCCGTACGCTCGAGCACCCCGCGCGTCACCAATCGCTGGAGGTAGCTGCGCGGGATGTGGGCGGCGCCAAGATCCCGCGGGCGGAGGATGCCGTGCCGGCGGACCAGGGCGAGAATCTCCTCCATCTTCGACCGTTTCGTCATGGTACATAATGCCGGTACAACTTACTACTCACCGACAATACGTACCATGAGGTTCGGACGGCGGCAACAGAATTGAAAGCGGCGGGAGGTCTCGCCCCGCCGCGGCCGAAGCCGAGGACGGGGCGGCCAGGTCGATGGCGATGAGGGCGACCGACGGGCGTGTGGGCCGGGAGGTGCGCGACGTGGTGGACCCGATCAACCGCGTCGGGGCGGGCAGGCTCGCGACTCGGAGGCAGCGGCCGGAATCGGCGCTGCTGCCCATCTGGTGTCCAAACTCTGTTGCACGCGTTTGTGAGTGGAGACGCTCGCGGCAAGGCTAGGCTGATGCCGAGTTCGGCATGACCGGCGCTTCGCCACGGTTGTCGCCCACTCGACCGCCGGGTGGCACGAGGGACCGACTTGACGGAGCAGGAAGGCCGGGGCAACCTTCGGATCGCGGCGACGGATGGAATTCCACGACGGGTGCACGGGAGCGGAGGGGGACAGGAGGAGCACGTGCCGTTCTACGACTACGAATGTCCGGACTGCGGAGAGAGATTCGATCTCATGCGCCCGGTCGATGAGCGGGACGAACCCGTGACCTGTCCGCGCTGCGGGAAGCAGGACCGCATGCGGAAGACCGACTGGTCGTCGGTGTCGATCGGCCGTGGGGGCTCGACGGGATCGACCTGCCTGCCCTCGGGCGGCGGTTGAACGGTCTGATCGGCACACCGGTCGGTGTGCGCAGGAAGACACCGCATGTTCATGCCGCGTGGTCCACGAAGCGGCAAGGCGACCGCGGCGACGCGGCGAACGGGCCGGCAGGCCGCACGCGACGCGGCACCGGGCACGGAAACGGAGCACCTGGATCCGGCTGGGTCGAGTTGGAGGCGTCCCGCCGCGACCAAACGGGGAGCGCAGGTCGTTGCCGGAGACGTCCCGATGGAAACGGCGCCAAGCGCCCTGTCCGGCCCCGCAACAAGCCGCTATGCTCCGCTCCCACGGGTCGCGCCTGTCGCGCCGCGGGTTCGGCCGCAGGGAGGGTCGTGATGCGAACATCGAGCATCGGCAGAGGCCTCGCACTCGCGGGGCTCGTTGCAGCGACGGCGTGCGGTCCGGCCCGCACCGCTCCGGTCCACGCGACGGACCCGGCGGTCGACGGGGCGGTCGGGGTCTCCGTCGGCGACGAGGCGTCCGCTCCCGCGCCGTTGCCGCCGATCGACGGGGCCTCCTGCCCCCGGCCGCTCGACGGGCTGGAGGAGCACGACGCGTTGTTCGCCGCGGCCGAAGCGCTGTTGCGCACGCACTACGGCGTCGCAGAGGGGACCCAGGTGGTCTACGACGGACACGCGTTCCGCGGCATCGTGACCGGCGAGGGCCGCGCGTTGCTCGCCATGGCGTTCGGCACCGTGCGCTTCGAGCTGTGGCGCGAGCGAATGATGCAGACGGAGGAATGGCAGGCGTTGCACGCCCGGGCGACGGCAGGGCTGGCCGAGTGCCTGCGGGCGTCCTACGAGGCCTGCGTGACCGGTTTCGACGACCCGGCGGAGGCCGAGGCCGAGTGCGAGTCGATCCTGGAGGCGGCGGAGTACGGCGAACCGCCGTTCGAGGAGTACGGCTGCGACCTCGTGTACGACGGCGCACCGCCGCACGGCCCGGACTGCTGCATCTGCGACACGCTGGTCGCGGCGACCTTCGCGGCCCGACTCGGCCCGGACGGCGAGCCGGACGTCGAAACGCTCGAGCTGCTGGGGGAGGGAACCGTGCTGCCGCACCGCTGCAACCCCGGGTGGGGCCTCGGCCCCTTCGACCTCGCGGACCTCGACGGGGACGGCACGTTCGAGCTGTTCTTCGAAGTGGGCAAGGACGAGCACGACGGCCAGCCGTACCAGTTCGAGCCGTACGACGTGGTGGTGCTGCGGCTCGACGGGACGGTGCAACACCACCTGTCGTACCCCGGGATCTCGGCGTTCCTCTCCGAAGCCGGGTCCGTTCCGCCGCAGGGCGTCTGGTATCGCTTCGAGGACCACGGCGGTGACGGCCGTCCGGATCTGGTCGTGCAGACGTTCGAGCTCGCCGCCGAGGGGTGTTCCGCGCGCCGGGACTGGTTCCCGATCACGCACGACGAGGACGGCGTGTGGATCGACAACCCGGCGTACCAGCCGCTCTACGAGGACTACGACTACGACGGGTGCGGCTACGACGACTCGGAGGAGTGCGCGGCGGCGGAGGCGGCGGCGACGTTGCCCACCGATTGCATCGGCGGGACGGTGGGGACGCACGGCTGGCACGGCGGACCGATCCCGGACCCGCCGACGGAGTGGGACGAGACCCCCGGTTGCGAACGCTCGAACGTCGAGACCCTGGTGCTCGCGTACGACCCGACGCAGGACGCGTGGGGCGCGCCGTCCGGCGAGACCCCGGCGTCCCCCTGACGTCCGCGCGGAGTCCGACCGGGGCGCGCTACGGGTTCCGGTGGGGGAAACGACGTCGCGCGAGGCGACGGCGCCGCGCGACCGCGAGGCACCCGGCCAGCAGAACGAGCAGGCCCGACCCGTGCGTCCCGGCCGCGGCGCAACCGCACCCGCTGCTCGTCGTCGGTTGGGTCACGGCGTCCGGCTCCGCATCGGCGACGGCGTCGCCGCCCGTTTCCGGACCGGCGTCCGCAGCGGTATCGCCGCTCGTGTCCGGACCGACGTCCGCATCCGTGACGACCTCCGGCGCGGCGTCGGCATCGGCGTCCGGACCGGCCTCGGCGTCGGTGCCCGCGTCCGCCGGTCCCGCCGTGCACACGCTCGGCTCGCCCTCGCAGGTGTAGCCGTCCTCGACGGCGCAGCGCACGTCGCAACCGTCGCCGTCGGCGCGCCCGCCGTCGTCGCAGGTTTCGAACGGGTCGAGCCGCCCGTCGCCGCACAGCTCGAGCGTGCAGTCGGCGCGGCAGCCGTCGCCGGAGACGACGTTGCCGTCGTCGCAGGTCTCGCCGACCGCCGTGTCGATGATGCGGTTGCCGCAGGTCTCGTCCGAGGCGCACGAGGCGCTGCAGCCGTCGCCGTCCACGGTGTTGCCGTCGTCGCAGACCTCCCACGGCTCCTGGTAGCCGTTGCCGCAACCGGGCAGGAGGCAGATCGAGTTGCAGGCCGCGCCGGGCGTGTCGGCGTTCTCGGCTCCGCGGTCGCACTGTTCGCCTCGCCAAACGTCGATGACGGAGTCGCCGCACCGCGGATTCCGGCAGTCCGTGCGACACTGATCGGGGATCAGGTCGGAGTTTCGCGAACCTTCGTCGCACTCCTCGCCGGTGTCCGTGACGTTGTCCCCGCAGTACGGCAGCAGACAGTCCGTGCGACAGGTGTCGGGCATGGTGTCGGAGTTCCACGCCCCCACGTCGCATTCCTCGGTGGGACTTCGAATCCCGTCGCCGCAGTAGAAGTGCCACCGGCAGTCCGAGCCGCAGGTGTCGCCCTCCACCCAGTTCACATCGTCCCCGTCGTCGCACTCTTCGGACCCCTCGCGACAGCGGTTGCCGCAGACCGCCGTGTGCGCCGCCCTGCACGTGCAGGTCTGCGAGCAGTTCACGCCCCCGTCGCACTGCTCGTACGGCTCCACCCTGCCGTTGCCGCAGAGTTGGAAGTAGCCTCCGTCGCGACAGTCCGTCCACGACCACAGGCAATCGACGCAGCCGAGCGTGCCGTAGTCGAAGCCGAAGTCGGTGCAGTCGAGGCCGGTCACGTTGAACTGGAAGCCGCCGCGCACCGGGTCGACGTCGCAGACCTCCGCGCCGTCGAGCACCCCGTCGCCGCAGACCGCGCGGGCCTGCGGCGCGAACAGCGCGAGGCCGGCGGCGGCGAGGGCGGTTGCCGCGAGGCG
>CAZMRP010000143.1:0-9471 GCA_964568275.1 uncultured Myxococcales bacterium | reverse complement strand
GGGACCGTGGCCTGGAACCGGGGTGGACGCGTGGTCGCCGGCCTCGCCTGGGCGGCTGGGGGGGGGGGGGAGGGGGGAGGGCTCCCTGCCGGTTGCCCTGCTCGACATCCGGCTCGCTTCGCACCGCTCGCTTCGCCCGGTCGCCGCGACGGTTGCCGGCTACTGCGCTCCCCATCGGCCTCACCCCCACTCTCGCCGGCCCGGCGGTCTCGCTCACGCTCGACATACCGCCGCCGCCGTGACCGGTCTCGCAAGGCGCAAGCGCTGCACTCCCGACTCGCAGCTTGCGACGAGATTCGAGGTTCGTCAAGATCGTCGTCAGATCGTCGTCAGGAGCGCAAGCGGCACGCCTGAAGCGCCGAGCAGTGGGGGCACCGCCTACCGCGACTCGTAGATCCGCAGGCTCGGCAGCTCGATCGCGCTGAGGTACCCGTCGCGCTTGCCGCACTTGGTGTCGAGGGCGATCACGTCGCCGTGGATCCAGGCGTCGGTGGGGTCGTCCGGAGTGTAGGTCGACAGCTCCTGCGGGAGCTGTGAGGTGGCGGTGTGGCCGACGACGACGCGCTTGCCGCGGTAGTCGCGGAAGAACTCGAGGTCGCGCTGCCAGACCAGGTCGGGGTGGCCGAGCTCCTCCGCAGGGTGGACGAAGCGGCCGTCGAGCTTCGGCAGGCCGGCGTGGACGTAGATCGCGTGCGCGTCCTCGTGGAACCAGGCGAGCCGGCGCATCCAGTCGAGGTGCTCCTTGGGAAAGAACGACCCGGCGAGCAGGGCGGCGTAGAACGCATGGCCGGGGTCGCCGGGGGCCTCGTGCGCCACGCCGTAGGCGGCCGCGGTCTGCCAGCAGCCGTTGTTGGGCGGCACGACGAACTGCGGCCAGCCGCCGCGGTCGACCACCTTGAGCCACCCGGCCTCGTGGTTGCCCCGCAGGAACACCAGCCTCGCGGGCGTCCGCTCGTGCCACCGCATCAACTGCTCGACGACCGCGCGGGAGGCCGGCCCGCGGTCGACGTAGTCGCCGAGGAACACCACGGTGTCGTCGGCGTCGAGCGGCGGCAGGCGGGACCAGGTCCGCTCGAGGTGCTCCAGCTCGCCGTGCACGTCCCCGATGGCGATCGTCCGTCCGGCCATGGCGTGGCGTCCCCCCGGGCCCGCTCAGCGAGGCCCCAGCACGAGGAAGCTGCGGGCGGGGAGCGAGCGGGAGCCGCCGTCGACCGGGGCGTCGGTGACGAGGTCGGTGTACGACCCGGCGGGAATCGTCACGCTCTGCGCGTCGTCGGCCCGGTTGATCGCGACCACGACGTCCTGGCCGTCGCCGCAGCCGGTCTTGCGGTAGACCCAGGTGTCGGTGCCGACGGAGACGGTCTCGCGGCGGCCGCGGCCGAGCGCCGGGTGGGTGCCGCGCAGGCGGGCCAACGCGCGGACGTTGGCGCGCAGGGCGCGCTGGGCGGGCAACAGGGAGGCGTCGTCCCAGGGCATCATCCGGCGGTTGTCGGGATCGCCGCCGCCGGCCAGGCCGAGCTCGTCGCCGTAGTAGATCAGCGGGATGCCGGGGTTGGTCATCAAGACCGCGAAGGCCACCGCGAGCCGCTCGTAGGGCGCCGCCTCGGTCGGCTGGGGGAAGTCCGAGGTCCAGGCGATGCCGGACCACGAGCCCTGGCGGCAGTTGTCGATCTGCCGGCTGGCGTTGTGGATCGCCCGCGGGATGTCGTGGTTGCCGATGAAGGTCGACATCAGCGAGCCGGGTCCGTAGTAGTAGTCGTTGCCGTCCATGTAGGCTGAGAGGCCGTCGAGGCCGAGGGCGCCGGTGAGCGTCGCCTCGCAGACGCGCACCTTGAGCGGGAAGTCGAACTGGCCGTCGAGCATCGTGGCGGGGTCGACGAACCCGCGCAGCACGTCGCGCTCGTCCCACTTGTAGGTCTCGCCGACCAGGTAGAAGCGTCCGCCGGGCGGGTCGGGGAACTCGGCGGTCAGCCGGGAACGCAGCCGGGTCAGCCAGTCCAGCGGCACGTGCTTGATCGCGTCGAGGCGGAAGCCGTCGATGCCGAAGGCGTCGGCCCACCACAGGGCGTCGTCGACGGACCAGTCGCGGACCGTGGGGTTGTAGAAGTCGAGGGGCGCGAGGTAGTCGGTGAAGGCGCAGCGGGTGCCCCAGTAGGGGTCGTCCCACAGGCAGCAGCCGCAGAGCTGGAAGTCGGAGCCCTCGCGCACGAACCAGTCGTAGTGCGCTGCGTACAGGCCGCTCTGGTCGTCGACGTGCTTCATCACGTAGTCGAACAGGATCTTGATCCCGTGCCCGTTGGCGCTGTCCGCGGCGTGCGCCGTCGAGACCAGCTCGAGCAGGTCGGCCTCGGTGCCGATGCGGGATTCCACGCGGGGCCGCGGGGTCGGGTTGCGTGGGTCGGCATAGCTGATGTTGTCCGGCTTCGGCCAGTAGCCGTGGTACGCCGAGTACATGTGCGGGTCGGAGACCGGATCGCCGGCGGCGCCGGCGAGGTCGCGGTTCTCGTAGGGGGCGGAGAGCCAGATCGCGGTCACGCCGAGGTCCGCCAGGTACGACAGCTTGTCCGTCACGCCCGCCAGATCGCCGCCCTCGTATTGGCCGGAGGAGCCGGTGCGCGCGTCGCCGTCCGAGGCGCCGGGCACCGGGTCGCTGCGCCCGTCGGAGTCGTGGAACCGGTCGGTCATCACGAAGTACAGCACCGCGTCGCGCCAGTCGAACTCCGCGGGGTCGCAGGCCTCCTCGCAGACGTAGAGCACGCTGTTGTAGCCGCCGTAGCCGTCGTCGACCCGGTCGGGGTTCTCCGGGTCGAAGACCCAGGTCGTCCCGTCGACGATGAACTTGTACTCGTGCCGGCCGTGTTCCTCGATGACGGTCGTCACCTCCCACAGGTCGCCGGCCCCGCGGGTCAGCTCGATGGCGCCGGCGGAGACGGTGGCGGCCCAGCCGGTCCAGGTGCCGGTGAGCCAGACGGTGGTCGCGGTCGCGCTGCGGTAGGTGAAGGTCAGCTCGTCGCAGGGCGGCGGCGGCGGGACGTCGGGGATGTCGGCATCGGCGTCGGTCCCCTCGGTCTCGGTCTCGCTCTCGCGGCCGTCCTCGGGCCCGACGTCGGCGTCCGCGTCGGCGTCGGCGCCGCTGCACGAGCAGTCGCCCCACTGCGAGCCGTCGGCGAAGCAGGCCTGGCTGCCGGTGGTGCCGTCGGAGCAGGTGCAGGTGCGGACGTCGAACGGGGTGCAGCCGCCGTCGTCGTCGCCGCAGCCGGCGAGCGGTCCCGTCGCGACGAGCAGGGCGAGCAGGGCGAGTCCGGTCCGGCCGCGGGCCGTCGTCTTCCGAGTGGTCGAGCCGTGCATCGGCAAAAACCTCCGCCGGCGGGCCGTGCGGCGCGCCGCGGAGACATCATTCCCCGCGCCGGGGCCTCGCGCAAGCGGAACGCGCCGTGGCGCGACCCCGGTCGGCGACGGCCCCGGGGCTCCCGCGCGGGGACGTGCCGCCGGCGGGCCGACTAGAGCAGGTGCGTGATCTCGTTCTCGTACAGCTCGACCATGTCCGCCTTGCCGTCGCCGTCGCCGTCCTGGGTCACGATCTGCGGAGTGAAGGCGTTGAGGATCATCCGCCGGTCAGAGCTCACCGTCAGCGCCGCCTGGCCGCTGGTGGGCGACGTGGTGTACCCCGCGTGGGCGGTGGCCGTGGTCGTGGTCAGGTACTGGCCGTCGGTGTTGCAAGTGTCGGTGAAGCCGGTGATGTTCCCGATCGCGTTGGGGGTCGTGAACAACGGCGAGACGACCCAACGGTAGATCGGGGGCGGGGAGTCGTACGACGAGCCCACGGTCACTCCGGCGCGCGTCATCAGGGCGTGGCTCGGAAAGTCATACGCCAGGCTCCAGTACGAGAAGATCACCCGGCCGCCCGACAGGACGTAGGTGTTGAGCTGGTCCATCGTCGTCGAGCTGATGGAGTTGCTGTACTCGTCGACGATCACCAGATCCCAGGTCCCCGACGAGAGCTGCGCGGACAGCTCGGAGTCATATCCGACGATCGTGGCCGTCGCGTACAGCCCGAGGTTGACGAGGGCGGGGGTGACGTGGTCGACGCCGCTGCACAGCTCGACCAGCGCCAGGACGCGGCGCGACGAGCACCCCTCGTCGACCGAGCCGTCGCAGTCGTCGTCGCAGCCGTTGCCGCAGGTCTCGGAGGCGGCGCAGCAGCTGCCCCAGACGCAGCTGCCGTACTGGCAGGACTGGGCCCCGCCGGTCCCGCAGGCGGTGCTGCAGGAGCGGCTGGTGCCGGCGACGCAGCCGTACCCCTCGTCGGTCGAGCCGTCGCAATCGTCATCGATCCCGTTGCAGATCTCGGTGGTGCCCACCAGGCAGGTGCCCCAGGTGCAGCCCGCCACGCAGCTCTGCGTCCCGCCGCACGACCCGACCGTGCAGCTCCGCGTGCTGCCGAGCGCACAGGTGTAGGTCTCGTCGATCGCGCCGTCGCAGTCGTCGTCGAGGCCGTTGCAGGTCTCGGCGATCGTGACCGTGCAGGCGCCCCAGCTGCACCCGGTCACGCAGCTCTGCGTCCCGGAGCAGGCGCCCACCGTGCAGCTTCGCGTCGTGCCGAGGACGCAGCTGAAGGTCTCGTCCACCGCGCCGTCGCAGTCGTCGTCCACCCCGTTGCAGACCTCGACGGTCGAGGCCACGCAGGCGCCCCAGACGCAGCCGAGGCCGCAGGTGCGGGTGCCGGAGCAGGCGCCCACGCTGCAGGCCCCGGTGCTGCCCAGCGCGCAGGTGAAGTCCTCGTCGACCAGCCCGTCGCAGTCGTCGTCGGCGCCGTTGCACGACTCGGAGGCGGTGACGATGCAGCGGCCCCAGTTGCAGTCGGCGCCGCAGGTCCAGACGCCGGCGCAACCGCTGGTCGTCGTGCAGCCGCCGGTGCGGCCCGGCGTGCAGGGGAAGGTGTCGTCGGGCACGGTGTCGCAGTTCTCGTCGAGCCCGTTGCACGACTCCGGGGCCCCGGGATAGGCGTTCGGGTTGCGGTCGTCGCAGTCGTCGCCGTAGCAGGCCGCGTCCGGGTGCGTGTCGCCGTCGCGGTCGGGCAGGCTGGTCGTGCAGCCCGCGACGGGGCTGCAGGAGTCGATCGTGCACGGAACGCCGTCGTCGCAGACCAGCGGCGTGCCGAAGACGCAGGTCCCGGTCGGGCCGCAGGTCTCGATGCCGTTGCACGGGTTGCTGTCCAGGCAATCGGCGTCGGTCTCGCACTCGGGGGGCATCACGCAACCCACCGCCGGGTCGCAGGTCGACGGCGGCGCGCAGAACGTCGGATCGACCGTGAAGCGGCAGGCCCCCGTCAGCCCGTCGCACTCGTCGATCGTGCAGTCCACGTAGTCGTCGCACGCCACCGGTTCGCCCGGCACGCACCCCAACAGCGCGTCGCAGGTCTCGGTGCCGGTGCACGGCGCCCCGTCGTCGCACACCGCGTGGTCCGGGACGTGCAGGCAGGCCCCGCCCTCGCAGCGGTCGGTCGTGCAGGCGATCCCGTCGTCGCAGTCGGGGTCCGCGAGGCAGCCGCCGTCCGGGCCGCCGTCGTCGCCGCTCCCGTCGTCCGGAAGCGTGTCGGTCCCGCCCTCGTCCTCGCCGTCCGGCAACGGACCGCCGTCGTCCCAGACCTCGCCGCCGCTCTCGTCCGACACGTCCCCGGGACCGCCGTCGGGGCCCGGCGTCACCTCGCCCCCCGCGCAACCCGTCGATGCGAGCCCCAGCAGGGACAGCGCCGCCGCGAGCCGAACCCACTCCGTCGCTTGCCGATTGGCGTGACCAAGCATGACCGCCTCCTCCGAACGCCCCCGCGTCCCGCTCGGCCCGTTCATGGTACGCCGGGGCGGTCGGGCGGTCCAGGACGGCGCGGCGGAGAGCCGACTGCGCGCGCCGTGTCCGTCGGCTACAGCTTCACGCCGAAGGAAACATCCCAGCCCAGCGGGAAGTAGTCCGCGGCGGTCGAATCGATCGGGAAGGTCATCGACGTGCGCAGGAACAGCGGGGCGTACTCGGTCAGGTCGAGGTGTGCGCCGAGCAACGGCAGCACCGCGGGGGTGTCCTGCTCGAGGGTCGACCCCGAGGCCTCGTCGTCCGAGAAGCCGATGTTGAGCCAGCTGGAGGTGACGACCAGCCCGCCGTAGAGCGCCACGATCGGGTGCGGACGCCCGCCGAAGAACGCGCCGATCCGGTAGAGCAGGCCCTGGTCGATGCCGCTGTCGACCAGCTGGTAGCTGTCGTCGGAGCGCAGCTCCCAGGTGGCCCACGGGATCGCCACGTACTGCAACGCCAGGTAGCCGCCCGCGAACAGCTTGCCGTCGAGGAACTTCCCGCCCATGCCGATTTGCGGGCCGATCGCCCAGACGTCGTTGGCGTCCCCCGGCAGCGGCGGGGTGCCGATCACGTTGGCCTGCGCCATCTCCACGTGGCTGTAGTGGACGACGCCGCCCAGGTCGAGCCAATCGGTGATGCCGCCCATCACCGTGGCGCCGACCTCCCAGGCCGGGATCCACAGCGCCGGGTCGCCGACCTGCGGGTCGAACCGCTCGGCAACCGCGCGGCCGCCGATCTGCGCCCCGAGCTCGACGTTCTGCGCCCCGACCGGCTCCCCGTGCCACGGCGGCGCCGACGGGGCCGGCGTGAGCGCCGACCGGCGGTACTGCGTGAGCGGAGTGCAACCGGACAACAGGGCAACCACGACCACGACGCAGATCATCCACCGCTGCATGTTCCCTCCCTACCAGGGCCTCCCGGCCTCGTGCAACCGACGTGCCGGAGGACGCCGCCCGCCGAAACAACAGCGATTCCGGGATGACCCGAGGGACACGGCACCGGAGCAGTCCCGCAGAAGAGCGCGCACCGGGACACGGATGTCCGACCGGAGGCCGGGCGACGTGGCGGCGAGTCCACACTCGCGGCCACGTCGCGAGACCGGGACGGCCCGGGACGGCCGACGGGCGTGCGCGGACGCGGAGGGTCCCTGGACGCTGTGCCGACGACCCGTCCGCGCTATGCTCCCGGTCCGGCGGGGTACGGTGAAGCGGCGGATGAAGCGACCGGCCCGGAAACCCGACGACGCCTCCGACGTGCTGGCCGAGCTGGAGGCGTTGCTGGTGAAGCGCATCACGCGCTGGTCGTCGGCCGGCGTCCGGGACCTGTGCGCGCTCCGGCCGGGGTTCGGCACGCCGCCGCCGGGATTGGTCCGCCTGCTGCTCGACAACCGCGAGCTGGTGCGGGCGTGGGCCGAGGCGAAGGGCGCGCGTCCCGGGCCGGGCGAGGGGTGGACGGCCCGTCCCGACCGCGCGCTGCGCGGCCGGATGCTCCGGTGGCTCCAGGGTCGCAACCGGTTCCTCGAGCTGGACCCCGCCCAGGCCGCGGCGCTCGACGGGGTGTACCGCCGATCGTTCGCCGCCCTGGGACGCGCGCTGCGCACGACCACCACCGCGCGGGAGTTGCGCGCGGCGCTGGAGCGGATGTTCCTGCTGCACCAGCGGCGGCTGGCTGCCTTCGTCCGGGCGCTCGACGGCGCGCCGGGCCGGCCGCGCCCCGGCTTCGTGTTCCGGGAGCCGGTCTCGGCGGAGTACGCCCCGGGCCTGCAGCTGCGGATCCTGGGCCTGGGCGCCGCGCGGCTCGCCGAGCCGATCCTCGACCTGGGCTGCGGTTCGCACGCGCGGCTGGTGCGGTTCCTGCGACGGCGCGGCCTGCAGGCCCACGGTGTGGACCGCGACGTGGCCCCGGGGCCGTTCGTGACCTGCGAGGACTGGCTCGCCCGGCCGCTCCTGCCCGGAACGTGGGGGACGGTGATCTCGCACCAGGCGTTTTCGGTGCAGTTCCTGTTCCACCACCAGTTGCCGTCCGGGGACGGCGCGGAGCGCCACGCCCGCAAGTACGTCGAGATCCTGCGGGCGCTGCGCCCCGGCGGGGTGTTCGCCTACGCGCCGGGCCTGCCGTTCCTCGAGCGGCTGCTGTCCCCGCGCGCGTGGCGCGTGGAGCGGACTCCGGTGCCGGTGCCGGGACCGCCCGCGCGCGCGGCGACCCGGCCCGACGCCGAAACCCCGCTCTACGCTTGTCGCGTGCTCCGCCTCGACCATTGACAGCCCGCGTCAACTCCCCGACGATGAACCCGATGCCCGGGATTCGCCGCCTGTTCCGCTTCCTCGGCCCGTGCTCCGGCCGCGCGGCGACGGCGGGCGGTACGAGCGCGCGGGCCGTCCTGGGACTCGCGCTCGTGCTCGCGCTGCCGGCGGCCTGCGGGCACAACTGGACCGCCGCGGACGGCGCCGACCAGGGGGACCAGGCGGCCGACGTGCACGAGGACCTCCCGGACCCCGGCGAAACGTTCGACGGCGAGGCGGCGGACGAGGCGGGGCCGGACGACGCGGCGGCGGAGGAGTACGTCCGCCCCGACGTCGCGGGGAGCAACCCGCAGGTCTGCGGCGACGGCCTGCCCTACGCCCCCGAGGAGTGCGACGACGGCAACGCGACGCGGGGCGACGGCTGCGAGCCGGACTGCACCTTCTCCTGCCGCTCGAACGCCGAGTGCGACGACGGCAGCCCGTGCACGATCGACACCTGCGACGTCGTCGAGACGGGGCGCGCGTGTCGGTCGGTCGTCAACGCGGGCGGCGGCTGCGACGACGGCAACCCGTGCACCGCCGGCGACTCGTGCCTCGGCGACGGGAGCTGCCAGCCGGGCGGCAACGAGTGCCCCTGCGACCGGGACGCGATCTGCGGCGCGTTCGACGACGCGGACCCCTGCAACGGCTCGCTGCGCTGCGTGGATGGCTTCTGCGACGTCGACCCGCTGACGATCGTCCGCTGCGATCCCTCCTTCGACACGGCGTGCCGACGCAGCGTCTGCGACCCCGCCACGGGAACGTGCGTCCTGGCGGACCGCGCCGACGGCAGCCCCTGTCGCGACGGCGACTGGTGCACGGTCGTCGACGAGTGCCGGCTCGGCGAGTGTCTCGGCGACGTGGAGCGCTGCCTGCTCGACTGCAACGTCTGCGAGGCCGCCGAGGCGCAGTGCGACGCGGCGCCTGGGTACTGCATCGTCGACGAGGCGTGCGTCGCCGAGGGACAGTTCGCGCCGGGCAACCCGTGCCTGCTCTGCGACCCGACGGCCAGCGCCTGGGCTTGGGCGCCCGCCTACCCCGGCACGTCGTGCGACGACGGGCTGTTCTGCAACGGGCGGGAGACCTGCGACGGGTTCGGCGCCTGCGTGCCGGGGCCGGAGCCCTGCCCCATTGACGGGTGCATCGGCGGCTGCGACGAGGCGTCCGCGACCTGTCTGCCGGCCGCGGCGGGCACCGTCTGCCGCAGCGCCGCGGGGAGCTGCGACCTCGAGGAGGCCTGCGACGGCCTCGCGACGACCTGCCCGCCCGACGCCTTCGCGTCGGCCGGGGTGATCTGCCGGGCCGCCGCCCACGGCTGCGACGTCGACGAGGCGTGCACGGG
>CAZMRP010000142.1:0-9493 GCA_964568275.1 uncultured Myxococcales bacterium | reverse complement strand
CGAGGCGCCGGCCGCCGCGACCGCGCCGAGGAACGCGTGACCGTCGAAGCGCTCGCCGCGCAGCGCGACGTACATGGCGTCGCGCACGTCTTCCCGCGAGTCCTTGACGAACCGAACGAACCGCCGGCCGGAATCGCCGACGCTCGCGCCCCCGCATGCCTGCGCGACCCACGCGAGATCGAAGAGCCCCTGCGCCACCACGCCGCCCTCCCGCACCCGCCCCGGGGAGCCCCGAGCATAGCGGAGCGGGAGGAACGGGCAAAGAGAATGACCGGCACCGGTGTACACCTGGTTCGCACCTGGTTCGCCGCACCTGATTCGCCGCTTGACGAACGACGAGGGCCGGGACAACCTCCGGGACGTGGCTGCGGACTTGCGACGAGAACACCGTCGCGAGAACTCGCTCGGACGGACGACGCGCCGGGCGATTCGACGGGCGGCCGAGGTGGCGCGTTGAACCCTCGAACACGTCTCGTCCTGGGCACCGCGGCGCCGCTCCTGGCGCTCCTCGGCGCCTGCGACGCGCCCGACGGCGAGGTGTCGGAAACTCGATTCGCGATCGGCGAGCCGCAGGACGGCTTCCCGAGCTGGCACGAGCGGGTGATCCTGGAGTGGACCAACCGGGCGCGGTGCGACCCCGTCGCCGACCTGGCCGGCTGCACGGTCTGCGCCGAGAAGAGCTGCTACGGCCCGGTGCCGCCCCTGGTCTGGGACCACAACCTCTCGCGGTCGGCCCGCTTCCACAGCGCCAACCTGGCGCTCATCGGCCCGGCCCTCCAGCACGACTCGCCCTGCACCGTGGTCGCCTCGATCAACACCGCCTACCTGCCGGGGACCTGCAACGGCGCCCCGAGTTGCGCCTGCGTCGGCGGCACCGCCACCTGCCGGCCGACCTGCACCTCGTGGGTCGACCGCATCACGATGTTCGGCACCCCCCCGCGCAGCGAGAACATCGCCCAGGGGCTCACCGACCCCGACCGCATCTTCTACCTCTGGCTCTGGGAACCCGACACCAACGCCGCCTGCGGCATGCGCCACGCCAACGGCCACCGCTACAACATCCTGACCGCCGAAAACCACGAGCTCGGCGTCGGACGCTACTCGACCACCTACACCCAGGACTTCGGCCACACCGGGACCCCGAGCGGCCTGGTCAGCGGGGTCCACTACCCGCAGACCGGCTCCTCGATCCAGTTCTGGGCCAACTGGTACTCGACCGCCGGCCCGGCCACGGCCGCCGTCAACATCGACGGCACCTGCCACCGCATGTCCCGCGTCCGCGGCACCGCCGCCAACGGCGCCTGGCGCGTCACGGTCTCGCTCACCCCCGACACCTGCTACCGCTACTACTTCAGCTTCACCAACCGCGCCGGCACGACCTACCGGTATCCGACCACCGGCTCGTTCGGGATCAACTGCGCCGACTGGCGCTCGACCCGACCCGCCGGCTGCTGCCTCCCGGCCTGCTCCGGGCGCGTCTGCGGCCCCGACGGCTGCGGCGGCTCCTGCGGCACCTGCCCCACCAGCGGCGACACCGCCTGCAGCCACAACACCTGCAACTCCTCCGGCACCTGCGCGATGGTCAACGAACCCGCCGGCACCGTCTGCCGCGCCTCCGCCGGCGCCTGCGACCTCGCCGAGAACTGCTCCGGTACCTCCGCCGCCTGCCCCGCCAACGCCTTCCGACCCGCCTCCTACGTCTGCCGCGCCTCCGCCGGCGCCTGCGACCTCGCCGAGAACTGTTCCGGAACCGCCGCCGCCTGCCCCGCCAACGCCTTCCGCCCCGCCTCCTACGTCTGCCGCGCCTCCGCCGGAGACTGCGACCTCGCCGAGAACTGTTCCGGAACCGCCGCCGCCTGCCCCACCGACCTGCTGCACCCGCCCGGCACAGCCTGCGCCGACGGAAGCGTCTGCGACCCGTCCGGCGACTGCGTGCCGGTGGGCGCCGACGCCGACGCCGATGCCGATGCCGACGCCGATGCCGATGCCGACATCGATGATGCCGAGCTCGATGCGGCCGTGGATGGGGACGTCGGTCCGGAGGTCGACGCGGACGCCGACGGGGCGTTCGAGACGACCGACGCGGCCGACGCCGCGACGTGCGATCCGGCGGCCTGCTACGCCGAGTGCCGTCTGCGCGGCTTCGCCGACGGCGGGACGTGCACGGCGACGGGTTGCTCGTGCAACGGCGCGGCGGACGTCGCCGGGGACGGCGCGCGCGATTCCGCGCCGGACGCGAGCACGACGGTCGAGCCGGCCTCCGGGTGTTCCTGCTCCGCGCCCGGCACACGCCCGGACGGCGTCTGGGGACTCGCCGGGCTGCTGGCGCTGGCCGTCGCCCGACGCCGGGGTCGCTGATCGGAATACCGCGCTCCGCCGCGAACCGGCGATCAGGGCCGGCGGGGACGCCGGAGACGCTGGGCGACGAGCACGCCGACCAGCGCGGCGGCGATCCACAGGGCCACCGAGGCCAGGTCGCCGCCCGTCGCGCGACAGCCGCAGCCGCCGACGCCGGGGAGCCAGACCATCTCGAACTCCGCCGGTCCGACCTCGAGCGACGCGTTGCCGGCCCAGTCGATGGCCACGACCCGCGCGCGGTACTCGTGGTCGCCGGACGTCCCCGGAAGGTTGCCGAGGCACTCCGGGTCCGGGTCGCTGTAACCGACGTACATCCCGCCGCCGAGGCCGGCATTCGGAACGAGGTAGACGAAGCGGGGTTGGGCGTCGGACTCGGGGTCGGAAACGGTCAGCTTCAGCAGCACCGCGCCGGCCGGCGCCAGATCGTCCGACAGCGTCGAAACCCGGACCAGCGCCGCATGATGCTCGGCACAAGCGCCGGACATCGTCTGCGGCGTCAGCGTCACCGCGCCGAGGGTCGGCGCGGCCGCGTCGGAGAAGTCGCCGATCTCGACCCGGCGGCTCCACGGGGACGTGCCGTCGGCCTGAAGGATGTACGTCGCACCGGGGGTCAACGCGGCCTCGGGGATCAGCCACCGACTGCTCGCGGAGTCGCCGGCCGCCTCGAGCCGCGCGGCGACCGGATGCTCCAAGTCACCATCGGGAGCCAGGCGCAGCGTGGCGAGGTCACGACCTTCGGTGCCGAAGACCAGGAACCGGACGTTGGTCGGCAGGTCCTCCGTCGCGGTCGGGAACACGTCGCCGGTCAACGAACACTCGCAGGGCGGACTCGCCCCGGCCGGCGGGACGAAGGCGAGCAGCAGCGCGATCCCGACCACCAGCAGCAACCCGCGAAGCCACGCCTTTCGTCCCGCCATCTGCCGCCTCCCGGAACCGTCGTCGGTCGTTCGAGCCGCCATCCGCTGCGGAACGAAGCAATCGGCGTACCAGCTGCGAATCCGACGCAACCGTCCGGAATCACGGCGGGCCCGGGCCTGACGGCCGCGACCCGCCATGACATGCGCGTCGTTCCGCGCGGAGCACGTGTGAACCGGCCGCACGTCCCGCGCGGCGCGGACATCCGGCTCACGCCCGCCGTCGAATCGTCGGCCGGGTTGCGACGGCGCGACCGCCGCGGCGGCAGGTCCGGTGGTGTCTCAGCCTCGAGGCGCCCGTCGTCCCGAGGAGGCCGACGCCGGCGCCGCCCGGTCCCGCCCCTCGCGCTTGGCGCGGTACAGCGCCTCGTCCGCGGCCGCGGTGAGCGCCGCCGGCTCCACGAACCCCTGGGCGCTGCAGGCCACGCCGGCGGAAACCGAGACACGCAGGCCGGGGACCCGCGAGAGCCGGATCGCCCGCACCCGGCGGCACAGCTTCTCCGCCACCCGCAGCGCGTCCGCCAGCCGCGTGCGCGTCAGCACCACCGCGAACTCGTCGCCCCCGTAGCGCACCGAGAGGTCCACCGCGCGCAACCCCGAACGCAGCGCGCGACCGACCTCGCGCAGCACGTCGTCCCCCACCGGGTGGCCGCAGTGGTCGTTGATCGGCTTGAAGTTGTCGAGGTCGAGCAGCACGAGCGACAGCGGTTCGCCGCGCCGCGCGCTCTCGTCGAGCAGCCGGCCCAGCTGCTCGTCGTAGATCCGGCGGTTGAGCAGCCCGGTCAGGCCGTCCAGCTCCGCCAGCCGCCGCATCCGCTCGTAGAGCCGCGCGCGGTCGATGGCCAGGGTCACGAGGTCCGACACGCCGCGCAGGCTCTCCACGTCCTGCGCGTCCACCGCGCGGCCGCCGGCGAACACGTTGTCGGCGAGGATCGCGCCGACGACGTCCCGCCCCCGATGCAGCGGCACCAGGGCGAAGCGGTGGAACTCCAACGGCCGACGGGCGCCGGGCGGCCGGAACGTCGCGCGACAACGGTTGTCCACCAGCGGCGCGCGGGCGGCCAGGCCGCGCAGCACGAGCTGCTCCAGCGACAGCGTCGCGGGCAGCCGCGCCCGCGGCGGCCGCGTGCGCCCCGCCAGCCGACGCCCCGCCACCGCCAGACCGCTCATCCGGCGCATCAGGCGCCACGCCCCGGGGTCGTGGCGGATCGCCCGGTACGAGCGCAGCAGGCCGGGCAGGTCGATCGCCTGCGCCTCCATCTCCTCCCAGATCCGGTGCGCCTCCCGCTCGCTCGCCGGCCCCACCGCCATCTTGCAGGTCAGCATCCGCTCCGACTCGTCGAGCAGGAACACGAACGAACGGTGGAAACCGAGCCCCTCGCCCGAGGTGATCCCCGACATGATCACGTACAGGATCTCGTCCAGCTCCACCGACGCGAGGATCCCCTCGACGACGGAGGTCAGGAAGTCCAGCCGCTTCCGCAGCTCGATCATCGGCGACCCGTCGCACCCCGCCGGCGACGGAGCACCACGGCCAGGGCGAGCGTGACGAGCCACGCGGCCGGGCCGGTTCGTCCGGCCGCCCGGCAGCCGCAGCCGTCCGAGGTGTACACGTAGACGACCGGAACCTCGCCCGGAACGTCGCTCGGACCGTCGACGACGTCGTCGGGCGGCGCGTCGGCGTCGGCCGCCGGAACGTCGACGCCGTCGGGAACGGACCCGTCGTCCGCGTCGCCGTCCGCCCCCTCGGCGAAGCACCCCTCGTCGGTCTCGCCGTCGCAGTCGTCGTCGAGGCCGTTGCAGACCTCCTCGGTCGGCCGGCAACGCACGGGGCGCGGGCCGGCGAAGCGGATCGTGGAGAAGTACGGCAGCCCGTGCCAGCCGACCGAGTCGGCCAGTTCGGGACCGGTGATCGCGGGGCCGAACCCGTCGCCCGTCGACAGGTGGCAGACCACCCCCTCCGGCGGGCGGCCGCACAGGTCGGCGCGGCCGTCGCCGTCGAGGTCGCCGAGGCGGATCGTCGCGTAGTGCCTGAAGTCGCTCCAGCCCGAGTCCTCGTCCCAGGCCGGCCCGGCGATCGAAGCGCCGAACCCGGCCCCGGTCCAGGGCCAGCAGCGGATGCCGGCGTTGGCGCGCGCGCACAGGTCGAGGTCGCCGTCGGCGTCGAGGTCGGCGAGGCGGATCGTCGAAGCGTTGTCGAGATCGCCCCAGCCGCTGGCGTCGGACAGCTCCGGTCCCGCGAGCACGGCGCCGAAGCCGGTCCCGGGCGACAGCGCGCACTCCACGCCGGCCGCGGTCCGCGCGCACAGGTCGGCGCGCCCGTCGCCGTCCACGTCGGCCAGGCGGATCGTGCTCCAGTACTTCGGGTCGGTGAAGCCGGCGTCGTTGTTCCACAGCGGGCCGGCGAACGACGCGCCGAAGCCGGTCCCGGTCGACAGCGCGCAGGTCATCCCCGCCGCCGCCCGCGCGCAGACGTCCATCCGCCCGTCGCCGTCGACGTCGCCGGTGCGGATCGTGCCGTAGTAGTACGGCTGGTTCCAACCCGACTCGTTCGACCACGGCGGGCCGGCGAGGCGCGCGCCGAACCCGCTCCCCGTGGACGGCCAGCAGCCCCAGCCGGCCGACGAGCGGGCGCAGACGTCGTCCCGCCCGTCGCCGTCGATGTCCGCCAGGCGGATCGTCGTGAAGTACTCGGGAGCGCCCCACCCGCTGGCGTCCGACAGCTCCGGCCCGTCGAGCCGCGTCCCGAACCCGGTCCCCGTGGACGGCCAGCAGTAGACCCGCGCGTCGGCGCGGGCGCAGACGTCGGCCAGCCCGTCGCCCGTCACGTCGCCGAGCCGCAGGGTCGAGAAGTTCGTCTCGTCGTCCCAGCCGTTGGCGTCGGCCAGCGCGTCGAGCACCCACGCCGCGGCGAACCCCGCGCCGTTCGACGGGTAGCAGCGCAGCCCCGCCGCGGCCTTGGCGCAGAAGTCCGCCCGGCCGTCGCCGTCCAGGTCGGTCGTCCCGCCGTCGTCGAGCACGCCGGAGTCGACGATCGTCTCGTCCATCCACAGGTCGCACGAGCCGGGCGCGCCGCTGCCGTCGGCGAACACGCCGAGGTGGTTGGAAACCGCCCGCTCGACCCCGCCCGACGGCTGGTTGACCTCGCCGAGGCCCTCCACGACCATCGTCGTCGAGCCGCCGCCGTCGAGGTTGAGCGCGGTCCAGCAGCCCAGGTCCGCCATCAGCGCGGCGAGCTGCGTGCAGGTCATGCCGATGCTGTAGCCCGGCTGGCGCCCGTCGACCACGACCATCCACAGCGTCTGGCGGTCGCGCGACAGCCCCACCGCCGTCCGCGGGTGCAGGTCGGAGCAGTGCGACGGCGCGGGCGAGAAGGTGGTCAGCGCCGCCCCGTCCTGCACCAGCAGCGGGTAGCCGCCCACCGCCTGCTGCATCCACGACTCCCGCGCCGCCAGCACCTCGCGCGGCGGCGAGATCAGCGACCGGTCCCCGCCGAACACGATGTACCCCTCGGTGCCGGTGTCGTTGTGCCACAGGGTCCCGTTCCCGATCGCCAGCCCGTTCGGCATCTCCGTGCCGCCCATGTCGAAGAAGTCGGCGTTGATCGCCCCCTGCACGCCGACCAGCGAGCGCCACGAGGCGGTGGTCCGGCTGAACTCCGACTGGGTCGTGGCGCGCATCGTGATCCCGCGCGCGCACAGATCGACCCGCAGCCCGTAGGCGTGCCGCGGCCCGTCCATCGTCCGCTCCAGCAGCGCGGTGCCCGGATGCGGGTAGCTCCAGGTGTCGACCGCCCGCACCGACGCCGGAACGCACAGCAGCGCCAGCAGCACGAACGCGATCCGCTTGCCCGTCATCGCCGACGACCTCCTCGCCCCCGCCGCGCTCAGGGGCCGAGCGGCACGCAGATGTTCGCGGTGCCGCACACCAGCCAGTCCCCCGGACAGTCCTCGTCCCCCAGGCACGGGATCTCGCAGTGCGGCGTCTCGCGCAGCCCGACGAGACACAGCTCCCCCGTCGCACAGTCGAGGTCGCACGTGCACGGCCGGACCGAGGGCGCCGAACGTCGGTCGACACACCGGTCGGGCGCGTCCGTCGCGTCGGAAACGCATTCGAAACCGAACGGGCACGGCGGGAGCCAGTCGTCGTTGCACTGGTCGCCCCAGGTGCAGATCCACGGCATGCCGTCCGGCACGGGCGGGATGCACTGCTCGTCGGCCCCGCAGTCGAGCACGTCGTTGCAGCCGCGCGCGCAGCTCCACCACGGGCCGGCCACGCCCCAGGAGCCGAGGCACGACAGGCCGGCGGCGCACGAGCAGTCGGTCAGGCAATCACTGCCCTCGGTGCCCGTGCCCGGCGGCGACCCGGGGTAGCAGGCGCACTCGGGCACCCCCGAGCAGGCGACCTCCCGCCCGTACTCCAGCAGCGCGCCGGGACTGACGATGTCGGCCACCACGACGCGCAGGTTCCCGTGCCGACGACCCTCGATCTCCACGTTCCACTCGGCCCGGAACTCGTCGTCGGTGCACACGACGTCGCCCACCGCGTGCCACAAGAGCGCCGTGAGCGTCACGAAGTCGGTGGCGTCGCCGGACAGCACGTCCGCCTGGACCCGACCCAGCCGGTAGCAACTCCCCGAGCGCGCGGACAGCTCGACCCGCAACCGGTCGGTGGCACCGTAGTGCGACGGCGCGTTGACCAGAGTCACGCTTTCGATCGGCCACGGCTCGAGCTGCCAGTGCCAGTCGCCCTCGCAGACCGTACCGCCGTCGTCCGCCACGTCCGCGTCGGCATCCGCGCCCGCGTCCGGGAACGGCCGCAGGATCGTGCACTCGGGGTCGGAGTACGTTCCCGGGGCCATCGGGCCGCAATCCACGTGGTCGCACTCCCAGCTCGACCCGCCGGACGACGCCGTGCAGAAGCAGGTCGACGAGCGGACGATGTAGCTCCCGGCGCCGCAGATCTGGCAAAACGGCTCCGTCGTGCACGGCTCGCTGCCGGCCGTGCACGACTCGCCCGGGCGCACCCGGGCCGGGCAGGTCCCGGTCCCGCTGTCGCCCGAGCCGTCGCCGACCAGGTTCTGGGTCGAGTAGCAGCCGGCGGCGACGAGCGCCGCGAGCGACATCACGCGAACCGGACTCCTTCCGAGCCTGCAGTGTCTGCGGTTCACGACCGCACCTCCTTCCGGCCCCGTCCCGAAGCCCGACGACGCCTCCACCGGACCAGCCTACCCCGTCGACGACCCGCCGGCGCCGGCGGCACGCAGCCAACGCCGCGCCGTCGCAGTCCACCGCTCGAGCACGCGCGCCTGGCGCCGCAGCACCTCTCGAACGACCGGATCAGTGCGCGGCTCGGCGAGCATCCGCCGGGCCTGCCGCGAACGTTCAACCGTCCGTGCCGCCCACCGCAGCCGACGGCGACGGTCTTCCGGGCCCAGCCCGACCCACTCCTCGAACGACTCGACGCCCTCCGCGTCGGCTTCCTCGTCCGGCCCTGCGTCCGGGCCGGCGTCCGGGCCGGCGTCCGGGCCGGCGTCCATCGGCTCGTCCGTCTGCCCCTCGGACGGCTCGACCACGTCGGCGTCGGCCGCGTCGGCCGCCGCGTCCTCGAACTCCTCGACGTCGGCAGGTGGCGACCAGGAATCGTCGGCGTCGGAATCCGCGTAGCACCCCCACCGGGCGTCGTCCGATGATGTCCGAGAATCGTCGAACACCGGTCGGCAGCACGTGTCCAGGCCGTCCTCCGGTCCGTCGTCGTCCGCCGCACAGGAACCGCTCGAAGACCCGAACAGCGCTGCAGCGGCCGACCAGAACGCCCCGGCCAGCACGACCAGGAACCCCCGGCGCCCGGTCTCCGCTCCCGCCGACCTTCCCGCCATCCGTCTCGCCTCCCCACCCTTGCGGGCCGTGCGGGGATGAGCATACCTCGCTGCAGCGACCCGCGCCACGCCGCGCCGCAGCCGCTTCCGGCAGGCCGCCGCCGCTACTTCTCCTCCATCCGCCGGACACCGTCCCAGTCCGGGGGCGGCGGAGCGGCGGCGAACTGCCGGCAGCGCTCGAGCAGCGCCGCCGACGGACCGTCGCCGGGAGACCCGGCCAGCAGCGCCGCGAGCGCGCGGGCGGCCTCGTCCCAACGACGGGCCCGGAACAGCTCCAGCGCCGCGGCGTAGTCCCGGGCCCGCGCCGCGAGCCCCGCCGGGGTCTCGCCGCGCAGACCGAGCA
>CAZMRP010000141.1:0-9493 GCA_964568275.1 uncultured Myxococcales bacterium | reverse complement strand
ACGCGGGGCGGGGCTGCGTGGTGCTGGGCGAACGGACGGTGCCGAACTGCGGGCACGACATCGAGGTGCCGCTCGCGGTGCCCGTGGTGCCCGACGGCCGCTACCCGGTGCGGGTCGAGCTGCAGGCGGCCGGGGAGCAGGTGACCTACGAGTTCCCGGCGCTGGTGACGGCGGCGCCGCAGGAGCCGCTGCCGCGGAACAACGGGCGGGCGTCGCTCCGGGCGCTGGGCCATTCGGGGGTGGCGGTCGACCTGGTGCCGTCGGGCGGCGGCCTGCAGCGCGGGCGCACCTCGAGCCTGATCCTGCGCGCCGTGGGGCCCGACGGTTTCCCGTACGCGGGGACGCTGTGGCTGCTCGGGATCGGCGAGCTGGCGCAGGCCGGGGTGCCGGAGACGGTGACGACGGACGCGGCCGGGCTGGCGCCGCTGCGGTTCCGGGCGGAGACGTTCGAGTATCGGCTGGCGGTGTCGTCGGTGCCGTTCCCGGCCATGGACCCGTTGGAGGCGGAGGTGGGCCTGCTGCCGGAGAACGTGCTGGACCGCGCGGCGCTGTTCGAGATCGGCTACGACCCGATCCTCGGGCAGCTCGAGCCGGGCGCGGCGGCGGACGCCGCGGGGGACCGCCCGTTCCTGCGGGCGGGCGGTCCGGTGGCGGTGGCGTTCACCGACGGCGCGGGGCCGCGGCTGCCGCTGCAGGCCGAGGTGTGGCGCGAGGGCCGGCTGCTGGCCGTCGGCGCCTGGCCGGCGGAGGCGCCGGCGGTGGTGTTCCCGGGACTGGCGCTCCCCGCGGGGCTGTCGTTCGTGCAGGTGCACCGGCCGGCCGGCGCCGAGGACGGCGTCGTCGGGCGACACGTCTGGGCCGGAGCCGCCGCGGAGCCGACGGCCCCGGAGCTGCGCGCGCTGCTCGCCGCGCTCGACTGGTCCCCCACGGACCAGGCCTGGCTCTCCGGCGTGCGCGGGACGCTCGACGAGCTCGACGAGACCGCCCGGCTGCGCCTGGGGCGCTACGTGCTCGGGCGCCGCGACGCGGTCTGGTATCCCACCGGGCTGCTGTTCGACAGCCGGCCGACCGACCGGGCGCGGGCCACCTCGCTGCGCGAGGGAATCAAGACCGCGATGGCCTGGACGATCGGCGGGCTGGCGCTGGTGCTGGTGGGCGGCGCGGTGGTGCTGGGCGCCGCCACCGCCCGGCATCGCCGCCGGCAACGCGGGCTGGGGGACGTGGTGCCGAGCGCGGCGCAGCAGGAGGGCGAGGCGCCGGTGTCGATGTACGACCGCGCGCCGTGGTGGGCCCAGCACGCCGTCGTGCTGCGGATGGCGGTGGTGCTGGTGATCCTCGCGCTGGCGCTGGCCGCGATCGCCGTGCTGGTCTGGGGCATGAAGCAGACCTACTGGTAGGCGACCGGGAGGACGAACGATGACGCGGGAACGCTACCGCGAGCTGGTCCGGGAGATCGGGCGACACGACCACCTGTACTACGTGCTCGACGCGCCCGAGCTGACCGACCGCGAGTACGACAAGCTGTACGACGAGCTGGCGGCGCTCGAGCGCGCCCACCCGGAGTGGGTCGACCCCGGCTCGCCGACGCAGCGCGTCCCGGGCGCCGTCCGGACCGGGCTGCGGGCGGTGCCCCACGCCCGCCCGATGCTGTCGCTCGACAAGGCCACCACCGAGGCCGAGGTGCTGGACTTCGACCGGCGGGTGCGCGAGCTGCTGCCGGAGGGGCTGGCGGTGGTCTACACGGTGGAACCGAAGGTCGACGGGGTGTCGATCGAGCTGACCTACCGGGACGGCCGCCTGACGCTGGCGTCGACGCGCGGCGGCGGCGACCTGGGCGAGGACGTCACCGAGAACCTCAAGACGATCCGGGCGGTGCCGCTGGTCCTCGAGCACCGGGGCGAGCTGGTGTTGCGGGGCGAGGTGTACATCCACACGGCGGACCTGGCGGCGGTCAACGAGGGGCGCCGGGCGGAGGGCGAGCCGGAGTTCGCCAACCCGCGCAACGCCGCCGCCGGTTCGCTCCGGCTGCTCGACCCCGCCGCCACCGCCCGCCGTCCGCTGCGGCTGGCGATCTGGGAGGTGCTGGAGGGCGACGGCCGGCCGGCCACGCACGCCGAGGCGCTGGAGTGGATCGCGACGTTCCGTCTGCCGCGACAGAAGACGCTCTACCGTTGCCCGACGATCGCGGAGGCCTGGACGCGGCTGCGGGAGATCGGCGAGCGGCGGGCCGAGCTGCCGTACGAGATCGACGGCGCGGTGGTGAAGGTCGACCGCTACGACCTGCGCGAGCGGTTGGGGCGCACGGCGCGGGCGCCGCGCTGGGCGCAGGCCTACAAGTTCGCGGCCGAGCGGGCGACGACGCGGCTGCTCGAGATCCGCGTGCAGGTCGGGCGCACCGGCGTGCTGACCCCGGTGGCGACGCTCGAGCCGGTGCGGCTGGCCGGAACGGCGGTGACGCAGGCGTCGCTGCACAACGAGGACCTGATCCGCGAGAAGGACCTCCGCGTCGGCGACCGCGTGGTGGTGGAGAAGGCCGGCGACATCATCCCGCAGGTGGTGGAGGTGCTGCACGAGGCCCGGGAGGGGGAGGTGCCGGCGTTCGTGATGCCGGAGCGCTGCCCGGCGTGCGGGGCGCCGGCGGTGCGCGAGGAGGGGGAGGCCGCGCGGCGCTGCACCAACCCGGCCTGCCCGGCCCAGCGGCGGGCCGCGCTGCTGCACTATTCGACCCGCGCCGCCATGGACATCGACCACCTCGGCCCCGCGCTGGTCGACCAGCTCGTCGCGCGCGAGTGGGTCCGGGAGCCGGCCGACCTGTACCGGCTGCGCGCTCCGGACGTGGCGCTGCTCGACCGGATGGGCGAGCGCTCGGCGCAGAACGTGGTCGACGCCGTCGCCGGTTCCCGCGAGGGCCGGGGCTTCGACCGACTGCTCCACGCGCTGGGCATCCCGCACGTCGGGGCGACGGTGGCGCGGACCATCGCCGGGGTCTATCCGGACGCCCGCGCGCTGCTCGACGCCGACCCCGCGGCCGTCGCCGCGCGGCTGGCCGAGGAGCGCGCGATCGGCCCGAAGATCGCGGAGTCGGTCCGGGCGTACCTCGCGCGGCCCGACACCCGCGGGGTGCTCGAACACCTGCTGGAGGTCGGCGTCACGACCCGACCGGTGGCGGCGGAGCCGAGTCCCGCGGGCGGGCCGCTGTCCGGCCGGGCCTTCTGCGTCACCGGCACGCTGTCGTTGCCGCGCGAGCGGGTCCACGCCCTGCTGCGGGCGGCGGGGGCGGCGATCCACGAAACGGTGAAGCAGGGCACCACCGACCTGGTGGCGGGCGAGAAGGTCGGCCGGGCCAAGCTCGACAAGGCCCGCAAGCTCGGCGTGCGGGTCCTCGACGAGGCGGCGCTGTGGACCCTGGTCCCGCGGCCGTAGGCGACCTCTCCCCCGGCGGCGTCCTCAGCGCGAGAAGTACCGTCGCAGCTTGATCCCGAGCCCCGTCCGCACGACAGGGCGCAGCAGCTTGAGGATCAGCTTGCGGTAGGTCGGGGACGGCGGCCGGTAGTGTTCGTTCTCGACCAGATCGATGGCCTGTTCCCCGCACGCCGCGACGCAGAGGCCGCAGCCGAGGCAGCGCGCGGCGTCGTAGACGTGCCGCCGGTCGAGCATCGCGTGCGCGTGCGTGTTGCACGCCGCCACGCACCGGCCGCAGTGCGTGCACCGCGCCTCGTCGACGGCGGCCAGGAAGTGCGGGGGCGCCGCCAGTTTCCCGCCGAGGCCGTTGATGATCCCGAGGGCGTGGCAGCAGCAGTCGCAGCAGGTGCAGATGGCCGTCTGCAGCGTCGGAACCGCGTTGGAGGTGAAGAAGACCAGTTGCTTCTCCGCGCGCTCGACCACGATGTCGCGCATTTCGCTCTTGCTCACCGCGCGGCCGTTGCCGTTCGCCACGATGCCGAGCGAGTACTTCCCGAAGGTCAGGCAACCGTCCGCCGGCGAGGCGCGTTTGCACTCGAGGCCGGTGAGGTGCATCGACTGGCGGCAGGGACAGGTGTGGAGCATGGCGAAGTCGGTGTGGGAATCGATCATCTCCGAAACCAGGTCGCTGTCGACGACGACGGTCTTGTCCTCGACCGTCTGCTGGATCGGGATGCTGCGGATCGCGGGGACCGGCCGCGTGAAGTACTCCCGGAGGTAGCCGGTGTCGACCAGCTCGTTGATCAGCTCCGCGTACCGGCGGTGCCACGGGCTCCCTTCGCCGGTCCGCAGGATGTTCTCGAAGGTGCCCGGCAGGAGCGGATAGAGCCGGTAGCGCTGTGCGCCGCCGAGGATCACGCGCTTCCGGCACATTTCCTCGAGCAACGCGGCCAGTTCCTGCGGTCGGATACCCGTCTTGCGGGCCAGGTCGTCGGCGGTTCGCGAGCGGACGAAGGACAGGTGGAGGCCGATGCGCGCCTCGTCCCGGGTGAACAGGTGCGCCACGAGCGCCAGCAGCTCGTCGCAGAGCGGCGGCCCCATCACCTTCACGGCGCCGAGCTTCTTCGCCAGCTTGACGTGTTCCGGGCCGACGCCCGGCGGCAGGACCCGGCGCATCGGCACCTCCTTCCGCCCCCACAGGCGACGATACCGCCGTTCGGAGGTGCGGTCACCGGGGGTCGCCGCCGTTCCCGGGCCGGGCGCGCCGACCGCAGTTGCGACGATTGCCGCGGCGCGGCATACTCGCGGCGTGGGCGCGGGTCGGAAGAGGCCGGCCCGGTTCCGGGGGCGCAGGAGCAGGAGGTGACTGGTGGCCGAGGGAGTCGGATGTGCACGGCCGACCGGGTCCGTGGTCGGTCAGAAGCCGAAGGCGGCGGAGGCAGCCCCGCCGGAGAGGAGCGTGGCGGTGAAGACGGTTACGGTGGGCGGCAAGGCGCCGGACTTCGAGGCGCCCGCGTATCATCAGGGCAAGTTCGTCAACGTCAAGCTGTCGGACTACCTGGGGCAGTGGGTGATCCTGTGCTTCTACCCGGGTGACTTCACTTTCGTTTGACCGACCGAGCTGTCGGCGGTCGCCGACAAGTCGTCCGAGCTCGCGAAGCTGGGAGTGCAGCCGATTGCCGTGAGCGTCGATAGCAAGTTCGTCCACAAGATCTGGGACGAGCAGGAGCTGTCGAAGATGGTCCAGGGGGGCATCCCGTTCCCGATGGTCTCCGACGGTGCGGGCCACCTGGGGCGGGCGTACGGCGTGTACGACGAGGGCGCGGGCGTCAACATCCGCGGGCGTTTCCTCATCGACCCCGACGGGGTGGTGCAGGCGATGGAGGTGATGACGCCGCCGGTGGGACGCAACATCAACGAGACGATCCGCCAGGTGCAGGCGTTCCAGCACGTGCGTGCGACGAAGGGTGCGGAGGCCTGTCCGGCCGACTGGACCCCGGGCAAGCCGACGCTGAAGCCGGGACCGGACCTCGTCGGCCGCGTGTGGGAGGTCTGGAAGCCGTAGCGTCGCCGTCGGTCGTGCGACGCCGGAGTTCCGCCGCCCGGCACGCCGCTCCCCCACACGCCGCTCTCCCCGTTTGCGCACCGACGCCTCTTCGACTACCTTGGCCGTTCGAGGAGCGGACGATGCGGACGATTGTCGGAATTCTCTGTGCTTTGGCGCTCGGCGGCTGCGCGACGGACGAACCCGGGTTCGACGTGGCGGACGAGTTGTTGCCGGGCGAGCTGCTCGGCAAGGAGGACAGCGCCGGGGTGCCGGGGCTGTCGGCGTCGTCGAGCTACGCCGACACGCGGGCCTGGGTCGTGGAGAACCAGTGGGAGGACCGCGAGACCGCCCATGCGCGGCGGGCCGGCCTGGCGTGGGGCGAGAACAGCGGCTTGAACTGGGACGAGAAGTACGCGCGTTGGATCGGGTCGTTGCAGAAGACGGCGTCGACCACGTCGTGGGGCGACACGTTCCTGCTCACGACGCCGTGGGGCAAGTCGCTGCCGGCGCCGAAGCTCGACTGCGCCGACGTGGCGATCGCGCTGCGGGCGTCGTTCGCCGCCTGGTACCGGCTGCCGTTCTACCTGGTGGGCTACGACGGCAACCGGCGGGTCTACTTCGGCCACTTCGGCATCCGCACGGCCGCCGGCAACTGGAACGGGATGCCGGCGTTCGGCACGGCGTACCGCGACTATTCGGAAATGGCCGCCGCGGACTACAACCGATCCTGGCCGAAGGACTCGGCCTTGCGGGCGCGCGGCGTGCAGACCGGCGACGACCAGCCGTTCCTCGGGGACGGGGCCCGCACCGGCACGTACCTCGACGAGATCCACCTCAACAAGCGCGCCGGGCACCTGATCCGGCTGATGCTGATCTACCTCGGGTCCGCCAACCTCGCCGACAGCCTCAACACCTACAACCTGGTGCCCGAGGCGCTGCGCACGGGCGACGTGCTGTTGTTCCGGCGGGCGCGCAACGGCAGTGGGCACACGATGGTGGTCGTGCGGGCCAACCGGCTCGACGACAACCAGCTCGAGGCCGAGGACGTGTACGGCAACCTGCCGCCGGCGCAGCCGACGTGGCAGGACGCGGCGCAGACCAAGCGCAACTTCACCAACGACGAGGGGGGCGGGCCGACCCAGAACTCGGTGGGCGAGACCTATTCGCACATCGGCGGCGGGCTCAAGCGCTTCCGGGTGGCCAAGAACGTCGGCGGCTTCTGGACCAACGGCTGGATGGCGGCGGACGAGGCGAGCTGGATCAACGATCGCGACTACGACAAGATCGGCGCGCGGCCGGCGCAGTTCGAGTCGCTGCTCGGCCGGGTCACCCCGGCGCAGCGCCGCGACATGCTGCTGGCGATCATCGCCGCCAAGCGCCAGCACCTCGAGAACTACCCCGCGTCCTGCTCGGCGCGCGAGGCGCGCGAGGCGGCGTTCCGCGACCTGTACCCGCTGCTGCAGTCGGAGTTCGGCCTGTCGCACCACGAGGTCGACCGCACCTACCGCGTCTTCGCCGACTACGTCTTCGCCGAGCTGGACTACCTGCGCAGCAGGACCTGCTGCTGGAACCGCACGACCCCGCAGATGGCGCGGATCATTCTCGACTACGCCCAGAGCCTGCAGGAGTCCGGCTGCACCGACCCGGTGGTGTTCAAGGCCGCCGCGGGCGGCTACCAGGTCTTCGCCGACTACGCCGCCGCCACCGGCCGCGCAGCCGAGTGGGTCGCCTGGAGCGAGGACGAGGCGTGTCCGCAGCGCGGCGTGGCGGACGACACCGAGTCGGCGCACGAGTGGACCGCGTGGTGCGAGCTCGGCTCGACGCCGGTCGACCCCGGCTGCACCGAGGACGCCTACGAGGACAACGACTCGCGGGCCGCGGCCCGGGCGCTGACGGCCGGCACGATCGAGGCCGCGACCTGCGGCGGCGACGAGGACTGGTACTCGTTCGTGGCGGACGGCCGCCCGCTCGTCGTGACGGTGACCTTCGACGGCTCCGCCGGCGACCTCGACCTCGAGATCGCCGACGCCGCGGGCGCCGTCGTCGGCAGCTCGAACGGCACCTCCGACACCGAGACCGCGACGGTGACCACCGTCTCCGGCCAGACCTACTACATCCGCGTCTACGGCTACCGCGGCGCCGAGGGCGCCTACCGACTGACGCTCTCCGTCGGCTGAGCCGCGGGAGCGGAGCGGGACGCGCCCGGCGCGGTACGGCTACTCGCCGAGCAGCAGCGAGCGCTTGGTGAAGATGCGGTCCTCGAGTCCCGTGTTGACCTGGTAGTCCGACATCGCGATCTCGGTCACGCGGCTCGTGCGGGCGTTGACGATCCGTACGGTGGTGATGTCGTCGTAGCCGTTGCTGTCGACGAAGCCGCCGCGTTCCATCGTCTTCGTCAGCTCGCCGTCCATGTAGTACTCGATCTTCGTCCCCTTCCGGTGGGCGCGGTCGTACCAGACGACGAGCTTCGAGTACGGCGAGACGTCGCTGTTCGCGGGGACCAGCTGGACCTTGTGGAACTCCGCGGTCGTCTCCAGCAGCGTCGGGGTCCAGCCGTCGGAGATGCCGACAAGCGACGCGTCGGCGGCGGCGTAGTCGGTGCCGGCGAGCCCCTGGGCGCGGGCCGAGGCCGCCACGAGCCGCACGGCGCGGTCCTCCGGGTTGTAGATGTACATCGTGCGCGGCCCGAGCTGCAGGATCGCCATCCCGGCCAGCTCGCCCGGCGCCGTGATCCGGACCAGCAGCTTGTCGTCGCCCTGGGCGTAGACCTGGAACTCGATCGTCCGCGTGGTCTCGCCCCCCTCGATCAGCTTCATCGTCATCTTGTACGACACGTCGTCGTGCCGGAACTCGTTGCGCTCGATGTCCCGCACGACCTGCGCCGCATCCGTCGTCTGCTGCGCCACCGCGAGCCCCGCGCCGGCGACCAGCAGGACCGGAAGCACCCACCGAACCACCCTGTGCCGCATGTCGAACCGTCCTTTCTTCCCGGGGCGCCGCTTCCTGCCCCGGCGCCTCGGACCATCGTCGTCGGTCCCTGCGGGCGGCCGACGGGTCCGAAGTCTACCCGACGACGTCGCCGCCACAAGATTCAACCCATGGAAAACAAAGACGAATGTGCGTCTTCGCACGCGGGCTGCGAAACCGCACGCGGCGGACCGTCGCGCCCCGGGAGGGTCCGGGGCGCCGCCGCGACGACTCTCGCGGTCGACTCGGCCGCAGCGGCTCAGGATCGCAGCGCCCGCCACCAGGGCTCGGTCGGCAACGGCTCGCCGACGACGAGCGACTGTCCCGGACGGGGCAGCGCGAACTCGATCCCCGCCGCCGTGGCGACCTCGAGCAGCTGCTCGGGCGGGGCGTGCCAGGCGTGCAGGCCGAGGTTGAAGGTGCCCCAGTGGATCGGCAGCAGCACCCGTCCGCCCAGCGCCCGGTGCGCGCGGACGGCGTTGGCCGGGCCGAGGTGCACCTCGCCCCAGGCGGGATCGAAGGCGCCGATCTCGAGCAGCGTCAGGTCGAACGGGCCGAGGCGCCGGCCGATCTCGGCGAAGCCGCCGGACCAGCCGCCGTCGCCGCCGAAGTAGACGCGCGAGCGGCGGCCCTGGACGACCCACGAGGTCCAGAGCGTGCGGTTGCGGTCGAGCGGTCCGCGACCGGAGAAGTGCCGCGTGGGTGCCGCGGTCAGCCGCAGCTCGCCCGGGATCGGCTCCGCCGTCTCCCACCAGCCGCGCTCGAGGATCCGCTCCGCGGCGACGCCCCAGCCGGCCAACCGGCGGCCGACGCCGATCGGCACGGCGAAGCGGGCGCCGCGGGCGGCGAGCCGCTTGACGGTCGCGGCGTCGAGGTGGTCGTAGTGGTCGTGGGAGATCGCGACGACGTCCGGGTCGGGCAGTTCGGCCAGCGGCAACGGCGGCGGGTGGAAGCGCCGCGGTCCGACGCCGCGCACCGGCGTCGACCGCTCGGACCAGATCGGATCGCACAGCACGCGCCGGCCGTCGACCTCGAGCAGCACGGTCGAGTGTCCGAGCCAGGTGGCGCGGACCCCCG
>CAZMRP010000140.1:0-9500 GCA_964568275.1 uncultured Myxococcales bacterium | reverse complement strand
ACTCAACTGGCCGAATTCAGAGACTCACTGATCGGGCACGACGGAACTCTGGAGCGCCGCGCCGGTCGCTCCGCCCGAGGTCGTGGTTCCGTCGACGGCCGTCGCGGCACCGCCCGCCCCGCCGCCGGTCGTCGTTCCGGCGCCCGCCGCTCCGTCCGCTCCACCGCCGCCCGGGGACCCGGCCTGGGACCTGTACCTGCGGGGAGCGGAGCTGGCGGGCACGGGCAACTGCACCCAGGCGCAGGAGTACTTCCGCAGCTCGCTGGCGCTGGCGCGGCACCAGATCACGCTGGCGGCGCTCGGCGACTGCGAGCTGACCCTCGGCTACCCGGAGGCGGCGTACGAGGCCTACAAGGCGTACCTCGCGATGCCCGACGAGGGCCGGCCGTCCGAAGAGCGACAGCGCGTCCAGGAGCGCGTGCAGCAGTTCGAGGCGATGCGCGCGCCGCGCTAGGTTGCCAGACCTGCGAGCAGACCCGCCCAGCAGATCCCCACCCGGCAGATCCGCGGTTGACACCGCCCGTCCCGGGGCCCCAACCTCCGTCCCGGCGCCCGCCCGGCGGGACCGGAGGTGGACGAGATGCGACTGCTCGAGCCGTTGGATCTGAAGAAGCGCACGATGCGCAACCGGATCGTGATGCCGGCGATGCACATGGGGTTCACCCCCGACGGCCTCGTGTCGAAGCAACTCATCGAGTTCTACGAAGAGCGCTCGAAGGGCGGCGCCGGGTTGATCGTCGTCGGCGCCTGCACGATCGACGACCAGGCGGGCGGGCCGTTCTTCATCTCGCTGCGCGAGGACCGGTTCGTTCCGGGGATGACCGAGCTGGCCTCGGCGATCCGCCGCCACGGCGCCCTGGCCGGCGTCCAGTTGCTCCACGCCGGGCGCTACGTCCACTCCTTCCTGATCGGCGGGAAGCCGGCGCTGGCCCCGTCCGCCGTCCCGTCCCGCTACACCCGCGAGACCCCCCGCGCGATGACGCTCGAGGAGATCCGCGAGGTGCAGCAGCACTACGTAGCGGCCGCCGAGCGGGCGCTGGCCGCCGGCTTCGACGCGGTGGAGATCATCGCCTCGGCCGGCTACCTGATTCCGCAGTTCCTGTCGCCGGTGACGAACAAGCGGGAGGACGAGTACGGCGGGAAGACGCTGGCCGAACGGGCGCGGTTCGGGGTCGAGGCGGCGCGGCTGGTCCGCGCGGCGCTCGGCGACCGCGCGGTGCTCGGGTTCCGCATCGCCGGCAACGACTTCCTGCCGGGCGGCAACACCAACCGCCAGGCCGCCGAGTTCGCCGCGCTGCTCGAGGCCGAAGGGGTCGACTACGTCAGCGTCACCGGCGGCTGGCACGAGACCCGCGTGCCGCAGATCATCGCCGCCGTGCCCCAGGGCGCCTACGCCTACCTCGCCCGCGGCGTGCGCGAACGGGTGTCGCTCCCGGTCTTCGCCGCCAACCGCATCAACCGGCCGGCCGTCGGCGAACGGCTGCTGGCGGACGGCTTGTGCGACGCCGTCTGCTTCGGCCGCGGCCTGATCGCCGACCCCGAGCTGCCGCACAAGGCCGTCGCGGGGGTCGAGGACCGCGTGGTCCGCTGCGTCGGCTGCGCCCAGGGGTGCTTCGACAAGGTGATGAGCCTCGAGCCGGTGACCTGCATGGTCAACCCGCGCGTCGGTCGCGAAGGGGACGCGGCCCCACCCGCGCCGCGCCGCAAGCGCGTCGTCGTCGTCGGCGGCGGACCGGCCGGCCTGATGGCCGCCGCCGTCGCCGCCGAGCGCGGCCACGCGGTGACGCTCTACGAGCGGGCGCGCCTCGGCGGACAGCTCGGTCTCGCCGCGTCGTCGCCGGGGCGCGAAGAGCTGTGGTCCGTCGTCGAGGATCTTTCCCAGCGTGCCAGAGTGGCGCGGGTCGACCTGCGCGTGTCCTACGACCTCAAGGCCGACGAGTTGCTCGGTCTCGGTGCCGATGCCGTGGTGTTCGCCACCGGCGCCCGACCGTTGCGCTTCGACCTGCCCGGGATCGACCTGCCCCACGTGATGCACGCCTGGGACGTGCTGGCAGGCCGCAAGGTCCCGGGCCGCAACGTCGTCGTGCTCGGCGGAGGCGCCGTCGGCGTCGACGTGGCCCGTCACGTCGCGCTGATGGGCGCGTTGGATCCGGCGACCGTCCGGTTCCTGCTGGTGGAGGAAGCCGAGGAGCCGGACGAGCTGCGGCGCCTGGCCCGCACGGGCACCCGGAAGGTCACGCTGGTCGAGATGCGGCCCAAGGTCGGCGCCGACATCGGCCTGTCGACCCGCTGGTCGCTGATGCAGGACCTCGAGCGGTTCGGGGTGACGCTGATCGCCGGCCGCAAGGCGCAGGAGATCACGGCCGAGGGGCTGCGGCTGGCGGGGGAGGGGGTGCCGCTCGTCACCTGCGACACCATCGTCGTCGCCGTGGGCGCCGAGCCGGAGCGCACGCTGTTCGACGCGACGGCCGCCCGGCTGCCCGAGACCCACCTGATCGGCGACGCCAAGGACGTCCGCCGCGCCATGGACGCCGTCGCCGAGGGGTGGCGCGTCGGGTTGGCCCTGTAGTCCCCGACGCGGAAGGCGCGGCACCGGCCTCGTGAACGCCCGCGGAGGATGCGTCCGTCGCGGCCGGCCCGGCCTTCGCCCGGTCCGGGGCGGTCACGCCGCCGCCGCTGCCCGTCGGGTGTTGCCGACGCCGAGCGCATGGTAACCTCTCGCAGACCGGCGCGTGAGGAGGTGCGATCGTGCGTGCGAGAGGCTCCGACGTCGGACCGGCGTTGTGGACGGCCGTCCTGCTGACGGGAGCGTTCGCGGCAGGCTGCGCGGAAGGGGGGTCCGAGGAATCACCCGTCGACGGGGCCGGGGACGTCGCCCGCCCGGACGACGGCGACGACGCGGTGGTCCCCGACGGTACGGCGGGCGAAGGCGAGGTCGGTTCGGAGGTTCCCGGTTGCGGCACGTCCTGCGCGGACCGGGACGGGTGGTACGACGTCGGCGATGCGCGGCCGTGCTGCCGGGAAGCGTCGCGGTGCGTCTGCCGGGAGCAGGAGTACCGCGCGTACACGTGCGAGGGTGCGGCGTGCCTGCCGACCGTTGTCGAGACGCGCATCGCGGTCGACGGGTGCGAGCCTTGCGACGACGGGAATCCCTGCACGACGGACGCCTGCGCCGACGGCGCCTGTGAGACCGCAGCGCTGCCCGCCGGCACGCCCTGCGGCGCATCGCACGAGTGCGACGGGCGCGGGTCGTGCGTGGCGATCGACCCGATCGCGGGGGAGGGGTGGTACGCGGCGACCCCGGTGGGGCCGGTGGCCGCCGATGTGTTCTCCTGGCCGCAGACGATCGAGTTGCACGAGATCCAACTCTTCCTGCCCTCGCCGAACCCCGGTCGGTGGCAGATCGCCTTCCCGTGCACGAAGCCGACGCCGTGGGAGGAGGTCGAGCTGGCCCCGGACAACTTCGCCGTCGGCAACTGGTGGCTCGTCCAGCGGATCGGCGACGCGTTCTACGCCACGACGATGGACTACTTCCGCCGGGACGCCTTCTACAATCTCTGGGCGCCCGACATCTTCTGGGAACACCTGTCCCCCGGCGATGACCGGACGGCGCCGATGACGTACGTGGCGGGGGAAACCTACGGTCTCATGGTGACCACGGTCGCGCGCGTCGCGCACCGCACCACGAACGAACGCTCGAACATCCTGCTGTTCACGATGCCGTAAGCCTCCGGCCCGCCCGACGCTGTCACCATCGATGACCGCGAGCGCCGAGTCGGCGGGGCGAGGAGGACTGCGCGAGGGGGAGGGCTGCGCGAGGTCGGCGCGCGCGCCCGAGGCGGCTCCCGGCCGTCCGGCGTCGACCGGTGCGGCGGCACAGACGGCGCGCGACCAGGACCAGTAGTCCCAACGTCACGAGCGCCCCCAATGACCCGCCGCGGCCGGCGCCGGCGGCCCGGCACGCACACTCCTCGTGACAGGTGCAGACGACGGGGCCGCCGTCGATCTCCGCGTCGGCGTCGGCGTCGGCGTCGGCGTCCGCGTCCGCGTCGGCGTCCGCGTCCGCGTCGCCGCCGTCGGTCCCTTCCACCGGCTCCGGCACCGCGGGGGCCAGGAAGCCGAGGATCCGCGTCATCACGTCGCGCCGCATCGCCGCGTCGTAGATCCCCTCGAAGCCGAACCCGAACAGCACCGTGCGCTGCGGGCCGTCGAACACCACGGCCGCGCCGCCCGCGCCGCCGACGTAGGTCAGGTCGACCGTCGCCGGCGCCACGGCGGAGTAGACGTCGGGGTAGTTCGTGTCGTAGGTGCCGTGGGTCCCGTCGTCGAAGCGCACGGTCCCGAGCCCGTCGAACAGCCCGCCGGCCACCGGGTCGGCGGCGTAGCTGTCCGCGTCGTCGTGGACGTAGGTGGCGTGGAACGTCGCCGTCAGCCAGGCGGTCTCCTCCGGGGTGCCGCGTTCGACGAGGTCCCAGCCCATCTCGGACTCGGTCACGCACAGGTTGCCGCCGGACGCCAGGAACGCGTCGAGCACGCCGCGCTCCGCGGTGGAGAACGAGTCGTCGACCGTGGACTCCTCGCCGAGGATCCAGATCACCGTGTCGTAGCCGCCCAGCTCGACCTCGCCCGTCGCCACCGCCTCGTTGCTCGCCGAGTCGAAGCCGTAGCGGCCGTCGCCCGCCGCGGCGATCGCCTCGCCGTGCTCGACGACGAAGTCGCGCGTGTTGTCGGTCTCGCGCACGTTGGCGTCGAGCCGGTCGAAGCCGTTGACGACGAGCAGCGGGGTGGTGGGGTCGAGCGGCCGGACGCCGAGCACCTCGGTGGGGAACGACTCCCCGCTCGCGTTGACCGCCGTGATGCGCAGGTAGGTCGTCTCGCCCCACGGCAGGTCGCCCAGCTCCAGGCGCGTCTCGGTCGTCTCGCGCGGGCTCGCGTCGTCGAAGCCGAGGCCGTCCGCCGAGCGGTAGACGCGGTAGCCCGTGGGGACCGCGTCGGGGTAGGCCGGGTCGGCGGCGGCGTTCCACTGCACCAGCGCCCGGCGACCGTCGAGCGCCCGGACGCGGGGATGGACGGGCGGCAGCGGCAGCGGCGGCGTGCCGGGGGCGAGGTGCTGCTGGACGCCGTAGGCCATCGCGCGGCCGATGTCGTGGCGGAAGCGCGGCTGGATCAGCAGCGCGGCGTCGGTCTCGCTGTCGTGGAACGCGGTCTCGGTGAGCGCCGCCGGCATCGAGCGGCACTCGCGCAGCTCGCCGAAGTTGGCGGTCTTCTGCCCGCGGTCGGGCCAGGCCGGGTCCCACAGCGTGCGGATCGCGTGCACCAGGTTGGTGTGCACGCGGTCGCACAGCCCCGCGCTCCCGGCGCTCGGCGCGGTGTCGTGGATGTAGGTCTCCGTGCCGCGCCCGCCCCCGGCGTTGCTGTGCAGCGAGAGGTAGGCGTCGGCCCCCTCCCAGTCGGCGTACAGCGGCCGGATCGTGACGTCGCCGGCGCCCAGCACCGAGCCCGGGACGCCGGCGCCGACGAAGTGCACCCAGGCCCACGCGCTCTCCAGCCAGCGCGGCTGGCCGCTCGTCATCCCGCCGTCGACCACGTCGCCGATCCCGCCGCCGACCCGCACCGCGTCGGCGATCACGACCTGCGAGGCGTCGTCGCCCCGGCTGGTCAGCCGCACCTCGGACTCGACGCCCGCGCGGAAGAAGAACCCGCCGAGGTACAGCCAGCGCGAGTCCTCCGCCTGCTGGTTGACGACGAGCGGCGTCGTCCCGCCGGCGTGCACGACCTCGTACGTCGCCGCCGCCGCGCGGTTCGTCCCGGCCGTCCACCAGGCGTAGACCGGGTAGGTGTCGTCCGCCGGCACGGTGAAGCGGAAGTGCGCAACCGACGTCCCGGCGGCGTCCACCGAGGCGTGGCGGTAGGTCCCGCTGCGGCCGGCGCCCGAGCCGGTCGACCAGGTCCCCTCCTCGGCGTAGCCGGCCGCGCCGTCGTTGTCGACGATCGTCTCCCAGGTCGTCACGCCGCGCTCGCGCGCCGAGAACACCTGCGCCCCCGCGCGCTCCAGGTACGGGATCAGGTAGAAGCTGGCGATCTCGTTGTTCGAGGTGTCCTCGATCAGGCCGTTGACCAGGCCGCGCTGGGTGGTCCAGTACCCGAGCGTGCTGCTGTAGACGTAGCCGTGGCCGGGCGAGATCACCACGCGGCGGCCGACGAGCGCCCCCTCCCGCGCGTGGCGCCCGACCGGCGGCGGCGAGCCGCGCAGCGGGAGCAGGTTCGCCTCGCGCTCCGCGTCGAGCACCGCGCGCGACGCCGGGTCGAGCCGCTGCAGCGCGGCCCACGGAACGGTGGCGCCGTCCGGCAGACGCACGTAGAGCTGCTGGCGGCCCCAGGCGGCGTACGGCGACCCCGGCGCGTGCAGCGCCCGCACCAGCGCCTCGGCCTCGAGCTCGTCCAGCACCGCCGCGGTCTCGTCGAGCACCAGGCGGGCCGCGCCGTCGACGAGTGCGAAGTCGACGACCGCGGGGCGTCGGGCGTCGGCCGTCCACGGCGTCCACGGCTGGGCCGCCGCCGGGCTCGCGACCCACCCGCACACCAGCAGCAGCGTCGCCGGTCCGAGCGCGGGCGGCGCTTTCCATCCGACTTGTTCCGTTCCCGGTGGGTGCCCCATGCGACGTCCTCCTCGAACGCCGCTCATCCTACCCCATCTCGGTCCGCCGGGTCGCAGGTTCGGATTCCGGCCGCGGCGGACCCCGCAGCGCCGACGGCGTTGCCGCCCTCGCCCGGCAACGCCCGCTGCTCGCGGAACCGACGCCCCGCGACTCGGCTTTTCCTTGCCCCAACGCGTTCGCGGAGTATCATTCCTGCGGGATCCGGTCGTCCGCCGGTTCCGCAGGAGGCAAACCGATGCTCGGCACGCTGCGTTCGACCCTGTTCGTGGCCGTCGCGATGATCGCCCTGCCGTTCGCCGGCTGCTCGCCGGCCGACGACGACCCGCTCCACGACACCGGCAGCGACCGCGCGGATGCGGTGGACACGTCCGTCGGCTGCATCACCGGCGTGCCGTACTGCTCGAGCGACGGGCTGAACCTGCTGCGCTGCGACCCGTCGACGGGGACGGTGTCGGTGGTCGAGGCGTGCTTCCCGGACCGCGCCTGCGTGCTCGGGTCGTGCGTCAGCGCGGTCTGCGCGCCCGGGGCGTCCGAGTGCGTGGATCTCGACACGCAGCGCCGCTGCCGCCCGGACGGCTCGGGCTACGACGAGACGGACTGCGCGGCGGAGCTGCGCTGCAACGCCGAGTCCGGGGCGTGCGAAGCGCCGTGCATGATGCGGATCTTCGTGCTGATCGACCAGTCGGGGTCGATGGGCTCGGCGCCGAGCAGCGGCGGGGAGACGAAGTGGGAGCAGGCGCGCACCGCCCTGCACACCGTGATGACCAGTCCCGCCGCGGCCGACATCGAGTGGGGGATGGGCCTGTTTCCGACGGATCGCGACTGCGCCATCGACGGTCTGGTCGTCGATCCGGTGCCGGCCGCCACGGCGGCGTCGGTCGACGCCTACTTCGTCTCCCACAGCAGCCCCTACGGCAACACGCCGCTCGGCTTCGCGATGGAGGAGTTCACCTGGGAGACCGCGTCGAACCTGTACGATCCGGCGTACCACAACGCGCTGCTCGTGGTCTCCGACGGCGTCGACACCTGCTACATCGACTGCGAGGAGCGCTGCGGGTTGTTCGCCATCCGGTGTCTGCTGGAGTGCGAGGCCGAGTCCGACGCGCTGGTGACGGAGGCGCTGATCAACGCCACGCGGACGTTGCGCGACGTGCGGGCGGTGCGGACGTTCGTGATCGGCTTCGGCGAGGGGGTCAGCGACTCGCAGTTGACGGCGATCGCCGAGAACGGCGGCACGGCGCTCGGCCGCTGGATCCAGGCCAACAACGTCGACGACCTGACCGCGGCGTTGCAGACGATCGTCGACGAGATGTTCGAGTGCAATCCGATCCTGATCTGATCAGCCCTGGATCGTCGGCTCGGGGTTGCCGGTCATGCTGGAGGAGTGGCGCGGGCCGCCGTCGCGCGAGATGCGGTAGGTCTTGAGCGGCCTGGCGATGCCCTTGACCTGGGCGGGCGGCAGGGCCTCGCCCTGGAACTGGCCCTGCAGCCGCTGGTGGGTCGTCTCGGAGACGATGATCTCGCCGGGCCCGGCCTTGGAGCACAGTCGCGAGGCGACGTTCACCGTGTTGCCGATCACGGTGTACTCCATCTTCTTGGTCGAGCCCATGTAGCCGGCGACGCCCTCGCCGGTGTTGATGCCGACGCCGACGGCCAGCGGCGGCTGGCCGCGGCCCAAGCGGACGCGGTTGAGGTCGTCGAGCGTGGCCAGCATCTCGACCGCGGTCTTGACCGCGCGGAGCGGGTCGTCGGGGTGGGCCACCGGGGCGCCCCAGACCACCATCACCGCGTCGCCGACGAACTTGTCGAGCGTGCCCTCGTACTTGAAGATGATCTCGACCATCAGCTCGAAGTACTCGTTGAGCATCTCGACGATCTCGGAGGCCGTCTTCTCCGCGCTCATCGAGGTGAAGCCCCGGATGTCGGCGAACATCACGGTCATGTCGCAGGACACGCCGCTGCGCTCCACGGACAGCTTGCCCGACAGCACCTGCTCGGCGAGGTTCGGCGACAGCATGCGCAGGAACTTCTCGCGCGTCAGCGCGTCCTGCTCGACCTTGCGCGCCAGGTGGATGTTCTGGATGAACTGGGCGGTCTGCATGCCGATGCTCGACAGCACCTGCAGGTCCTTCTGGGTGAAGGCGCCGGCGGCGAGCTGCGAGTCGAGGTACATGATGCCGAACAGGTTCTCGCCGTGGAGCAGCGGCACCGCCATGCTCGAACGGATGCCCTGCATGATGATCGACTTCGAGGACTGGAAGCGGGCGTCCATCATCGCGTCCGAGGACAGCACCGCCGCCCGCTCGGTCGCCACCACGTTGAGCACCGTCTGCGAGAGGTGGATCGCGTCGTCGGTCTTGCCCCGGCGCGTGCGCACGACCCGCGGGTAGAGCTTGCCCGTGTCGTCGTACAGCAGCACCGCCCCGCGGTCCGCGGGCAGGAACTCGAAGGACAGTCGGAGGATCGTCTGCAGCAGCCGGTCGAGGTCCAGCTCGAGGCCGATCTGCTTCTGCAGCTCGTGCGTGATGCGCAGCTTCTCGTAGTCGCGCCGCAGCGCGTCCGTGTCGTCGATCTCCGCCGCCGGCAGGAAGCGGTCCGAGGCCTGCGAGGTGATCTTGTCGCGGATGTGGCTCTCGGCCACCGTGGAGTCGGGCGTCGAGATCGACACCCGCGTCCCCGCCACCCCCTGCCGCTCGTCGTGGAACACCAGCCGCGTGTTGCCCATCGACACGTCGTCGCCGTCGCGCAGCGTGTGCTCCCACACCCGCACGCCGTTGGCGAACGTGCCGTTGAGGCTCTGCAGGTCCTTCAGCAGGTACTGGCCGCCCTGCAGCGTGATCG
>CAZMRP010000139.1:0-9528 GCA_964568275.1 uncultured Myxococcales bacterium | reverse complement strand
CCCGGCGGCGACCAGCGGCGTGCCGTCGGGCGAACGGAACTCGACCAGCACCGGGTCGGCGGACGCGGCGGCGGCGAGCGTGCACACGAACAGGGCGACCAGCGACGGGCGGGCACGGACGCGCGTGAGGTTCTGCATGCAGGGAGTGTCGGTCACGTCGGGGAGGGCTGTCAACGCGAGGCGGCGACGGTCCGGCGCCGCAGCCGCTCGAGCGCCTGGCGTTCGATCTGCCGGATCCGCTCGCGCGACAGCCGGAGACACTCGGCGATCTGCCGCAGCGTCCGCTCCTCGTCGCCGTCGAAGCCGAAGCGCAGCCGCAGCACGTGGGCCTCGCGGGGCGGCAGCGTCGCCAGCGCCCGGAGGAGCTCCGCGCGGGTGCACCGGCCCATCAGTTCGTCGAGCGGGCTCTCCGCCTCGGGGTCCGTCAGGTCATCGATCAGCCTCGCCGTCTCGGTGCCCGGCACGGCCTGGTCGAGGGAGACCGTGCGGTCGGTGCAGTGCAGCCGTGCCGCCTGCAGCTCGTAGCGCGAGAGGCCCAGTCGGGCCGCCAACCGATCGTCGGCGGGCAGCGCGGCGTTCCCGGCGGCATCCACCGCGCGCCGGAACTTGCGGCGGGCCTCCGTCAGGTGCACGGGCAGCCGGACGGTCCGCTCGCGCTCGAGCACGGCGCGGCGCACCGCGTGCCGGATCCACCAGGTGGCGTAGGTCGAGAACCGGACGCCGCGGCGCGGATCGAACCGGTCCACCGCCTTGAGCAGGCCGAGATGACCGTCCTGGATCAGGTCGACGAGCGGCGTGCCGGGCCGGCGGTATCGGCGGGCCACGGCCACGACCAGCCGCAGGTTGGCGAGGGTCATTCGCCGCTTGGCGTCCCGGGTCGCCCGAACGGCGCGACCCAGCTCGACCAGGAACCGGCCGGGACAGGTGGTGCATCGGACGGTGGCGGTCGGGCGTCGTCGTCCGGGGATCGCGCGCGGGGAGCGGGCGCAGCGGATCGCGGCCTCGAGCAGCCGGCGGTCACGGTCCCGCGTGCACAGCCAGCGCGCCGCGGCGGCAACGACGGCGGACCTGCGGGCCCGGACGGCCGGCGTCTCCGAAGCGGCGACCCGCGACCGGCACCGGGCCAGGCGCTCCAGCGCCCGGACGGCGCGCGGCGGGCGTTGCAGCAGCGGGCCGAGCTGCCGGAACAGCTCCGGCAGCAGCGGCCGGAACGACAGCAGGCAGGCCCACTCGCGCTCCTCGCAGGCGCGGATCTCGCGCACCAGCCGCAGCTCCTCGTCGGGCGTCAACAGCGGGTAGTCGTGGATCCAGCGGAACCACGCCCCGAGCGACGGATCGCCCGTTCCGCAGGTCGCGCCGGACGGTCGGCGTCGTGCGCGCGGCTCAGCGGCGCGAACCGCACGCGCCGCCTTCGCCGCAGGGCGGACGTTCACAGCGTTCCTCCCGGCCGCAACAGGTGCGACCCGCCGCGCGCCCCGCCGTACCGCAGGGCGACGGTGCGGGGACGCTCAGGATCCGCGCGGTCGGCGCGCCGCAGTCGGGACACGCCGGGGCCTCGGACTCGCCGGGCCGCCGGAGCTCCTCGAGCGTCCGGCCGCAGCGGCTGCAGGCGTACTCATACAGCGGCATCACGCCCCTCCTCCGTAGCGCAGGCGTCCAATCGTCCGGCGCGCCGGACGAGCGCCGTCCAGCAGGCGACGACGGCGTCGCGCACGCCGGGAACATCGAGCAGGCCCCGGCCGGCGGCGAGCCGCCGGGGCACCTCGGGGTCGAACGGGATGCGTCCGAGCAGTTCGGCGCCCCGAGCCGCCGCGGCGGCCTCCACCAGGTCGGTGCCGGCGGGATCGAGGTCGGCCTTGTTGAGCACGACGGCGGCGGGCAGCCGGAAGCGTTTGGCCAGCTCGAGCAGCCGGCCGAGGTCGTGCAGCGCCGAGGGCGTCGGCTCGGTGACGGCGACCAGCAGATCGGCGCCGGTGACCGCGGCGTGGACGGGACAGCCGATGCCCGGCGGTCCGTCGATCAGCAGCCACGGCGCGGCGAGCCGTTCGGCCAACCCGCGCGCGGTTTCCCGCAACCGGGCCACGAGCTTGCCGGAGTTGCCGGCGCCGGGGGCCAGCTCGGCGTGGACCAGCGGCCCGAACGTCGTGTCGCGCACCGTCCACTCGCCGGCCCGCTGCGGCTCGAACGACACCGCGTTCTCGGGACAGACGACCGCGCAGACGCCGCACCCTTCGCAGGCGATGTCGCGGACCACCACCACCCGTTGCGCCGGGCGCAGCGCATCGAAGCGACAGGGGGCGAGGCAGAGACCGCACGCCGTACAACGCCCGGCATCGATGCGGGCAAGGCGTCCGGCGATGAACTCGCGCGCCGGCTCGTCCGTGCCGGAGAGCAGCAGCGCGAGGTTCGCGGCATCGACGTCGGCATCGACCAGCACGACGGGATGGTCGGCCAGCTGAGCGAACGCGGCGGTGAACGAGGTCTTGCCGGTGCCCCCCTTGCCGCTGGCGACGACGATCTGCTTCATGTCCGTGCAGCCTCCGGCGGCGCCAGGCAGGCGTCGAGCAGGCGCTCGACGGCGTCGCGGAACCAGGGCACGCGCCTCGCGGCAAGCTCGCCGCGCGCGACGGCCACGGCCAGCTCGGTGTCGTAGCGCCAGGCGGCCAGTACCGGGACGCGCTCGGCCTCGAGCAGCGTGCGCAGCGCGCGGTCGTCGCCGAGGTCGGCGCGGTTGATCACGACCCCCACCGGCAGCTCGACGGTGCGGCAGAGCTGCAGGGCGAGCCGCAGGTCGTGCAGGCCGAACGGCGTCGGCTCGGTCACCAGCAGCACGCGGTCGGCGCCCGCCAGGGCCGCGACGGTCGAGCAGGACGTGCCCGGGGGCGCATCGACGAAGGCCAGCGACGCGGGCTCGAGCCGCCGCAGCACCTCGTGGATCAGCGGTGTCGCCCGCGGCTCGCCGACGTCCAGCCGCCCGTCCAGGAAGCGCAGGGCCCCCACCCGTCCCTCGCGGACCGTGCCGTCCTCGTGCGGCAGCTCGGACAAGGCGGCCGACGGACAGACGCGGACGCAGCCGCCGCAGTTGTGGCACAGCTCCGGGAAGACCAGCACCGAGTCGGGCAGCGGCAGGATCGCGTGGTACTGGCAGAGCTCGTGGCACGCGCCGCAGCCGTCGCAGCGGCCGGAAGGCAGCATCGGCAGCGGCACGGCGTGACGCTGCTCCCGCTCCAGGACGGGCGCCAGGAACAGGTGACCGTTCGGCGTCTCGACATCGACGTCGGCGTAGGCGGCATCCAGACCGCGCTCGGCGGCGAGCCACGCCAGGTTGGTCGAGGCGAGGGTCTTGCCGGTCCCGCCCTTGCCGCTGGCGACGACGACCCGCATCAGTAGACTTTCAGCTCGTGACGCGGCAGCGTCCCGGCCCGGAAGCGCTCCAGCACCTCGCCGGCGGTGAGCCCCGGGGGAACCAGGTACAACGCGGCGCCGCCGGCCCGCAACGACTGTTCCGCCTTGGGCCCGAAACGCTCGGCGGCGACGGCCGTGACCCCGTGGCGCAGTAGCAGCGCGGCCGCCCCGATCCCCGCCCCGTGCTCGGCCTGCGCGCCGTCGTTGTCGAGCCGCAGGGGTTCCGCCGCACCGTCGAGGTCCATGACGACGAACGCCGCCGCGCGGCCGAAGTGGGCATCGAGACGCGCCTGGAGCCCGGCGCCGTCGCGCACCGGCACCGCCAGCCGGCCGCTCATCGTTTCCTCCCGGACGACGGGCCGGAATCCGGGTGTTCGTGCTCCCCGCCGCACGACTCGGGATGGTCGTGGGCGCAGGGCACGATGCCCTGCAGCTCGCCGCGGAGGTAGGCCTCCACCACGCGACGGACGTTGCCGACCGCACCCGTGGCGACCTCGATCCCGAACTCGGTGAACATGTCGATCGCCCGGGGGCCCATTCCGCCGGCGATGACGACGTTGGCCCCGAGGCCGCGCACGAAGACCGGCATCGTGCCCGGCTGGTGGTTGCCGAAGTGCGGGTTCGTCTCGACCCGGGCGCCGACGATGGCACCGTCCTGGACCTCGACCACGGTGTAGGCCGGGCAGCGACCGAAGTGGCCGCTGACCTGGCCGTCGAGTCCCCGGTCGTCCTCGCAGGCAACCGCAAGCTTCCTGGTGCTCTTCACGGGTACCTCCTTCGTGCCGGCCGGCACTTGCTTCGCGCCGTCCGGCACCGGCTTCGCGCCGTCCGGCTCGTTCCACCGCCGGGTCAGGTCGGCGGCGAGCGTGGTCAGGGCGACGGCGGCGGGGTCGTCGGGGCTGGCGACCACCAGCGGCCGGCCCCGGTCTCCCGCCTGGACCATCGCCTCGGTGATGGGGACACGCCCGAGGAACGGCACGCCCATCTCGGCCGCCGCCCGCTCGCCGCCGCCCAGCTTGAACAGCTCGATGCGGCGTCCGCAGCCGGGGCAGACGAACCCGGCGAGGTTCTCGACGATGCCGAGCATCTGCAGCCCGAGTTCGCGGGCGAAGTTGACGCACTTGCGCGAGTCGAGCAGGGCAACGTCCTGGGGCGAGGTGACGATGATGGCCTCGGCGCCCGGGACGAGCTGCGCCACGGACAGCGGCTCGTCGCCGGTGCCCGGCGGGCAGTCGATGATCATCACGTCGGTGTCGTCCCAGTCGGCCTCGCCGAGCAGCTGGGCGATGGCGCCGGCCTTGCGCGGCCCACGCCAGATCACCGGAGCATCGCGGCTGGGAAGGAAGGCCGAGATCGAAAGCACGCGCACGCGCAGGCCATCGACGCCGGCGTTGATCGGCTGCAGTCGCCCCTCGTCGGCACCGCTCGGCTGCCCCTCGACGCCCGCCATGAACGCCACGTCGGGGCCGTGCAGGTCGCTGTCGAGGATGCCGACGCGCAGTCCCTGCCGGGCGAGGGCGAAGCCGAGATTGACGGCGACGGTGGTCTTGCCCACCCCGCCCTTGCCGCTCATCACCAGCAGCTTGTGGCGGATGTTGCGCGTCGCCTCGCGTGCCGCCCGCTGCCGCTGCTCCACCGGATCGACCTGCTCGCGCGTTGACTCGGTCACCGTTACCTCTCCTTCACGCCCCCGCAGAGACGATGTTCTCAGGACGCCGCGGACCCGCCGGAACCGCCGGAGCGACCGACCCGCGATCCGCGACGCCGGCCACGACAACTCTCGAGCGGCCGACGGCCGATGGTGACCTCGTGGAGCGCGTTCCGCCGGAACGCGTCCAGCACCCGTTCGACCTCGCCGCCCAGCCCGACCTCGACGCGGATCCCGAGCGCCTCGGCCTGGGCGCGGAAGATGCGCGGGAAGCCGCCGCACAGCAGGACGTCGACGTGCCGCTCGGCCAGGCGCCGCAGCCGGTCGGGCCACCCCAACCCCTCGAGCACCAGGCGCTCGCGGGGCTGCGTCTCGACCCCGTCGACCCGCGCCTGCGTGACGATCACGACCTCCGCCGCGAAGCAGAAGCGCGGCGAAAGGTCGGTTCCGAACAACGGCAGCGCCACACGCATCGTGCGGCGACGCGAGCCAGAAGCGTGCCACGGGCCCGCGTCCGGCCGGCCTGTCGAATTCGCTCGGTCACGTCGGCCGAGCGGAACACGTTGGTCCAGTCGCGGAACACCTGGAACACTTGGATCCGCCTCGGTTTCGGTCCGCCGGGGTGAAGAGCGGCGGAAAGCGGGCGGCAGAGGCGTGGTTCCGCCGTGCGGGTCGCACCGCCGAGCCGACGCGCGGGCTGGCACGCGCGTTGCTGTGCCGCCTGCGCGCGCGGAGCGCCGCGCCGTGCGTCCCCGGCCATGGACGGGTCCGGAGGGCTTGTGTACGATGACCGGGAGTCCGGCGGGGCGGCGCGCCGCGGCTCCCTCGAAGGGGAGGCTCCACGTGCGACGGATCGAGGATCTCGACCGCGAACGGCTGCTGCAGTTGCTGCGCGTCTACGCGCAGAACTGGCTGGCCCACGACGGCTGCTGGTTCCTCGGGATCGAGGAGGACCTCGGCCAGCCCAGCGCCCGCAAGTACAACAACCGGGCCTGGGAGCGGTTCTCCCCGGCCGAGGCGCGCCGGGTGCTCGAGTTCCTCGGCCGCAAGCCGGGCGAGGGCCTCGACGCGCTCGAGGAGGCGCTCGGCTTCCGCCTCTACGCGGCGATCAACCGCCAGGAGACGGTGCGCGAGGGCGAGCGGCGGCTGATCTTCCGGATGCGCGAGTGCCGGGTGCAGACGACGCGCAAGCGCAAGGGGTTGCCGGACTACCCCTGCAAGGCGGCGGGGATCGTGGAGTACACCGAGTTCGCCCGGACGATCGACCCGCGCATCCGCACGCGCTGCATCGGCTGTCCGCCGGACCCGCATCCCGACGAATGGTACTGTGCCTGGGAATTCACGCTGGAGGACGGATGAGATGACCGACACCGAGACGACGCTCCTGCGCTTCGCCCCGCACCTGGAACAGCTGCCGCCCTCGGCGATCCGCGAGATCTGCCGCCTGGTGGCGATCCCGAACATCCGCTCGCTGGCCGGCGGCTGGCCCGACCCGGCGGTGTTCCCGACGGCCGAAATCCGCACGATCCTCGACGAGGACCTGCGGACGGCCGGCAGCCAGGCGCTGCAGTACGGCGCCACCGAAGGGCTGCTCGAGCTGCGGCAGCTGCTGGCCCGGCAGGCGGCGGCCGAGGGGCTGGCGCTGACGCCGGAGCACCTGATGCTGACCCAGGGCTCGCAGCAGGCGATGGACCTCGCCGCCGCGGCGTTCCTCGACCCCGGCGACGTGGCCATCGTCGGCTGCCCGACCTACGTCGGCGGCACCGGGGCGTTCGCCACCGTCGGCGCGGAGCTGGTGGGCGTGCCGGTCGACGCCGAGGGGATCGACCCCGACGCGCTGCACAAGCGCCTGCGGGCGCTCGCCGCGCGCAAGCGCCCGGCGCGGCTGCTCTACGTGATCCCGAACTTCCAGAACCCCGACGGCTCGATGATGCCCCTCGAGCGGCGGCGCGCGCTGGTCGACCTGGCGGAGCGCTACGACTTCGTGATCGTCGAGGACGACCCCTACGGCGCGTTGCGCTTCGAGGGCGAGGAGCTGCCCTCGCTGGCGGCGCTCGACACCGCCGGCCGGGTGATCCTCGCGCGCTCGTTCTCGAAGACCGTCTCGCCGGGCCTGCGGCTGGCCTGGGTCGCCGCAGCGCCCGAGGTGGTCCGGCGGCTGGGGGTGGTCAAGCAGTACCGCGACTGCTGCTCGGGCAACCTCTCGCAGCAGGTGGTGCTGGGCTTCCTCAAGCGGGGGCTGTTCGAGCCGTACCTCGCGCGGCTGCGCGGGCACTACCGCGCCAAGCGCGACCGGATGCTCGCGGCGCTCGACCGGCACTTCCCCGCGACCGCGCGCTGGAACCGGGCGACCGGCGGGTTCTTCGTCTGGATCACGCTGCCCGACGGGCTGGACGGGGAGGAGTTGCTCCAGGCCGCCCTGAAGCGCATGGTGGCCTTCGTTCCCGGCCGGCCGTTCCACGTGGACGGCTCCGGAGGGAACACGATCCGTCTCTCGTTCTCCCAGTCCGACGACGCGACGATCGACACCGCCGTCGCGGACCTCGGTGAGGCGCTGCGCGAGCTGGCGGCGCGTCCCCGACCCGCGGTCGCGCGCCGGGCCAGGCCCAAGCCCACGCCCGCACGCAAGCCGCAGCCCACGCCCGCGCGCAAGCCGCAGCCCAGGCCCGCGCGCAAGTCCAAACCCAAGCCCAAGCCCGCACGCAAGACCGTGCGGCGGCGGCGCTGACGCGCCGCGGAGCAGACCGATGGTCGATCCTGCACCGCGCACGTCGACCGGGCTGCCGCCGCTGCGGCCGATCGGCACGATCCGCACGCCGTTTCTCGACCCGTCCGGCACGCCGGTGCAGGGCGGCCTGGCGACGCAGACCGAGGGCACGCTGGAGCTCGACCCGGCCTACGCCGAGGGGCTGGCCGACGTGGACGGCTACAGCCACCTGATCCTGCTGTACGCGTTCGACCGCTGCCCGAGCTGCCGGCTCACGGTGACCCCGTACCTCGACGACACGCCCCGCGGGCTGTTCGCCACGCGGGCGCCGTGCCGGCCGAATCCGCTGGGCTTGACCGTCGTCCGGTTGCTCGCGGTGGACGGACTCCGGCTGCGCGTGGCCGGCGTCGACATGCTCGACGGGACGCCGCTGCTCGACATCAAGCCCTACGTCTCGCGCTTCGACGGGCCGACGGAGACCGCGCGCGGGTGGCTCGGCCGCCGGCTCGACGCGCTGGCGTCGCAGGCGGGGGACGCCCCGCGCGCCGACGACCGGTTCCACGAAACCCCGGGGCCGGCCCGCGGACCGGGCAACACGCCGGACGGCTGAGCGGGCTCAGGAAGCCTCGACGACGGGCGGCGGCCCGCGCCGGAGGACCATCCCCTCGAGCGGATCGAACACCGCCGGCAGCGGCTCGCGGAACAGCAGCCGCTCCGCGTTCCCGACGTAGAACTTCCGCAGCACCTCGGGCGGCAGGCCGATCGCGTCGACCTTCCAGCGGCCCTGGATCGGCGTCGGGTGATCGATCTGCCTGTCGGTGCCCTCGAAGTACCGCCAGTGCCGCGCGTAGAACTCGACGGCGTCGTCGAGCCCCGGCAGGGCGTCGGGCACGTGCCAGGCCGAGCCGAGCTGCATCGAGCCGTCGCCCTCGACGATGAAGTCCGAGCCGAACAGGATCCGGTCCTGGTGCTTGACGAACAGGGCGCGCACCCGCTCCGCCGGGTGGCGACCGAACTCGGGCACGCGGGCCGAGGTGTCGGTGTAGACGTTCGGGTAGGTGTCGAGGAGCCGCTCGACGTCGTCGATGTCCTCGGCGTGGTTGGCGAAGTGGATCAGCAGGAACGTCGTGCCGGGATGGCGGGCGATCCGCCGTTCCTGGGCCGCCAGCAGCTCGGCGTGGGACGGGAAGTCGCCGCCGTGGAAGCTCCAGTTCGGCGCGAGCTGCAGCTCGTCCCACCGCTCGTTGTCCGGCGTCGGCGCCTCGAAGAACGCCACCGGGTCGGCCACGTGCCAGGCGACGATCAGGCCGAGCCGGCCGCAGGCGTCGAACAGCTCGTCGAGCCGCGGGTCGTCGGGGGGGACCAGCCGACCGTCGGCGGTGCGCAGGCCGAGGCCGAGGTTCTTGAAGATCTTGATCCCGACGATGCCGTCGCGCCGCATCGTCTCGAGGGCCGGGAGCTGTCGCCGGGCGAACTGGGGGTGGTCGATCTCGTCCCAGTCGAGCACGGCGAAGGCGCGCATCCGGTCGCCGAGGACGCGCTGCATGGCGAGGGTGGCGCGGTAGCGCTGGCTGCCGACGCTCCCGGCGCTCTTGACCACGAAGCGGCCGATCCCGGACCGCTCGAAGACCTGCAACGCCGTGGCCAGCCCGACCATCGACGGCGTGATGTGGACGTGGGAGTCGAGGACCGGCCGGGACGCCGAGGCGGTCGACGCCGGAGCCGGCGCGTGCCCCTCGCCGCCGCGGCAACCGGCGGCCGCGCCGGC
>CAZMRP010000138.1:0-9536 GCA_964568275.1 uncultured Myxococcales bacterium | reverse complement strand
CGACGAGGCACACCATGCACCGGCGGAGGTGTTCCGAGGGGTTCTACACCGCCTCCCCGCCCGCCGCAGGATCGGCCTCACCGCGACCCCCGAGCGCTCCGATGGTCTGACGCCGCTACTGGCGCTCTACATTGGAAGGACGCTGTTCGAGGTCGGCTACGACGAACTCGTCGCGGGTGGCTACCTCATGCGACCTGAGATCCGGCCGATCATCACGTCGTTCGCCCCGGATGCGGTCCCGGAAGCCTGGGACCGGTTGATGGACCTCCTCGTCGAAGACGTGGCGCGCAACGACCTCATCGTGGACCTCGTCGCCCGCGAAGCGGCGGCGGGCCAGCTGTGCCTCGTGCTCTCGGGACGCATCGCGCACTGCCGGCGGCTACGGGACCGTTTGGCGGAGCGCGGCCTCACCGTCGAGCTGCTGGTCGGCGAGGTCCGCCGCAACGAGCGCGAACGGATCCTCGATGCCGCGCGCGCCGGCCTCGTTCAGGTCATCGTCGCCACGACCGTCGCCGACGAGGGCCTCGACGTCCCCCGCCTTTCGCGCGCGTTCCTCGTCTACCCGACTCGAGCGGAGGGACGCGTGCGGCAGCGCATCGGACGCCTCCTCCGCCTCCACCCCGAGAAGGGCCGCGCGATCTGCTTCGACTTCGTGGACGCCGCCGTGCCGGTGCTCCGCCGCCAGTACGCCGTGCGCCGGCGCATCTACGCCGAGTTGACCGGTCGGCCGCTTCCGGGGACCCGCGCGGGGGTGGCGGCATGCGCGAGGAGTCCGTGAACCATGACCGCTCTCTCGGCCAACATCGACGACGTCCGCGCCGCCTTCCGCTTCCTGGCCCATGCCGGGCGCGGGGTGACCGAGGTGCGCGTCATCCGCCCGGGGCGGGGCATCGTCGGCATCGGGTTCTTCGACGACGAGGACGCCTTCGTCCGCACCTGCGTCGAACACGCCGGCCGCGCGAACGTCTACGCCGGCATCCAGCCCCGGCCGGCGCGGTTTCTCGAACTGGCCCCGAACCGCATCGCCCGGCTGTCCCACGGCGCCGGCGACGACGACATCGAGTGGCTGACCGCCGTCGTCGTGGATCTCGATCCCGTTCGGCCCAAGGACGAGGCGAGCAGCAACGCGGAACTCGTGCTCGCCGTGGCCCGCGCGGAGGCCGTGTCGGCGTGGCTCGAAGGCAAGGGTTTCCGGGCGCCCGTGCGCGTCATGAGCGGCAACGGCTGCCACCTGTGGTTCGCCGTCCCGCCCCACCAGATCGCCGGCGAGCGCCGCGAAGAACTGACCCGCCGCCTCAAGACGTTCGAGGGGCGGCTCCGCGACAGGTTCTCCGATGGCGCCGTTCGGATCGACAGCATCTACAACCTCTCGCGCATCATCAAGGTGGTCGGCACGCCGAGCGTCAAGGGCGGCGGCACGGCCGAACGTCCCCACCGCGTCTCCCAAAGCCTGATGGCGTTCGAGCGCGCCGAGGACGGCCGGCTCCTCGACGCCATCCTGTCCATGCCCCTCCCGCCGGCGAACGCCGAAGCGCCCGCCCCTGGTCCGGGATCGTCGGTCTCGATCCGGCCGGGCCTCGGCGATCGGGTGGCCGGGCTCCTGCTGTCGAACGTCCGCCTGGCGGCGCTGTTCCACGGACGGAGCAAGAACCCCGTCGGGCCGGACGGGCGGTCCCGCGACACGTCTTCCTCCGGCTACGACTTCTCCCTCCTCCTGGCCCTGGCCAGGAAGGGCGTGACCGATCCGGACGAGCTCGCGAGCGCGCTGTGGAATCGCCCCGACGGAGGCGCCTGCACCAAGGGCGAGGAGTACATCGCCCGCACGGTACGACGCGCCCTGGCCACGGCAAGTTCCGGGGACGCCGAGGGCGGCGCCGCTCGCGGCCGGCGTGCCAACGACGACGACGTCTACTCCCTGCCGGAGGAGGACATCGACTTCGCGGTCACGAAGCTGGTCGTTTCCGACTCGGACCCTCCGCTGTACCAGCTCCACGTCGACGACCACGTCCTGGTGCTCACCGTGGACGACCTCCTGTCGCCCCGACGTTTCGAGAAGCGCTTCGTCGCCCAACTCCGGCGCATCCCGCGCTTGCCCGGCAAGAAGGCCAAGCGGTCGTGGGACGAGTACGTCAACGAGTGGCTCGCTGCGGCCGAGGTCATCCATCAGCCCCCCGAGGCTTCCCCGCGGGGGTTGCTGAGGGAAGAAACCGCCCGGGTCATCGACAACCTCGGCGAGGCCGACACGCCGGCGGACCTCGAGCGCGGCAAGGTGCTCCGGATCGACGGCCGGCGCGGCTTCAAAACCCGCACGGTCCTACGCGCGCTTCGCGAGACCGTCGGGGGCGACGCCGGCACGCACGAGGTCTGCTCCATCCTCCGTGAACTCGGCTGCGAGAGCGCGCTCTGCCGGCTCGACGGCATGCGGGTTCGGCTCTGGTTGGCGCCACCGTCCTGGACAGACCCCGCCTCCCCGGAGGCCGACGCGGACACGGACCAACAGCACGGAGAGGGGCAGCCCGAGGCCGACACGGACACGGGCGAGCGACTCGTGGAGGAGGAGCCCGCGACGGAGGGTCGGCGATGACATCCGGAAGATGCCCTTCCTACGCGCGCGGGAGAAATCGCGCGCAGAAAAAGAAATCGGTCAACCAACCCAGTCTTTCGACCTGCATCGGACCGATGCAAATCGGTTCCGTTCCGGCCTGCACGACCGTCATCTACACGACATCACGGTGAGAACCATGAACGACACGTGGAACATTCCTTTGTCCACCCCGAGTTCAGCATTGTACGCGGGCGCGCGGGGCCCCGACCGACATGTGCGGTTGGGTGATGAATTTCATTTCCGCGACGCGTTTTCTCCCGCGCGCGTGGAGGGCGAAGTCGGCGCACCCCCGGCCGCCGCCAGCGGCCACCCCACCCTCGGCAAGAAGCTCCTCCTCGTGTTCGGTCCCCCGGGGACGGGGAAGACGACCCGCCTGCTCGACCTCCTGGGCAGCGAACTCGATGCCGGCACTCCTCCCGACCGGATCGCCTTCGTGACCTTCACCAAGGCCGCCCGTGCCGAGGCCAAGGGACGCGTGCTCGCCGAGCTGGGCATCGCCGAGGACGACCTCCCCTGGTTCCGCACCGTCCATTCGGCCGCCTACCGCCTCCTCGGCCTCCGCGGAGGTCAGGTGATGGGTGTCGGCCGCTGGATCGAGTTCGCGACCCGGTACGGCTACGACCTCACCAACCTCGCCCGCGCCGACCAGGACGACGACCCGCTCGCCCCGCCCAAGCGGACGCCCGACGACCTGCTCCGCGCCGTGGTCGAGTGGGCCAAGAACCGACGCCTCACGATCGACGCGGCCCTCGGCCGCTGCCCGATCGCCGCGCCCGCCGGCGACGTCCGCCTCTTCGCCCGGCGGCTCGCTGCCTTCCAGGAGGAGCACGGGCTGCTCGGGTTCTCCGACATGCTCGAGGAGGTCGTCTCACAAGATCTCCGTCCCAACGTGTCCGTCGCATTCATCGACGAGGCCCAGGACCTCTCGCCGCTCCAGATCGCCGTGGTCGAAGCCTGGTTCCGCGACTGCGAGCGTGTCTACGTCGGCGGGGACGACGACCAAGCGATCTTCAGCTTCCAGGGAGCCGAACCGTCCTGGCTGCTGTCGCTCAACGCACGCAGCACCGCAGTCGAGATCCTGCGCCGCTCCTACCGTGTCCCGGGCCGCGTGCACGCGCTCGCCCGTCGCATCATCGGCCAGAACCGCATGCGCGTCGCCAAGCCGTACGAACCGCGCGAGGACGGCGGCGAGATCGCCGTTCTTCGCGCCGAGGACGTGCTGGACGCGGTCGGCGACGCGAGATCGGTGTTCATCCTGTCGCGCAACCGCATCTTCCTCGGGCCGTGGGCCGAATGGCTGCTCCAGGCAGGCGAGCCGTTCGCCAGCGATCGTCGCGCATCGCTGAGCCCGCTCGACGACCAGAAGGTCTGTCGCGCACTCGCGACCGGCGTCCGGCTCCGGGAGGGCAAGCCGATCGACGCGCGCGACCTCGAGTCGCTCCTGGCGTTCATCCCGAGCCGCGGTGTCGGCCTGCTGCCGCACGGGGTCAAGAAGCGCGCCGAACGGGCCGAGGGTGAGTTGGCGCGGACGGAGCTTGCCGGCGCATGGGGCCTCGGCCATCTCCTGGCCGTCCTCGATGTGAAGGGCCCCGCCCATCTCCTGCTCCGCCTGCCATCGAAGGACCGCGACTACCTCGAACGTCTCCTCGCGCGTCACGACAACCACGTGCCCGAGCCGCGGTTCCGGCTCCTGACGATCCACGGCGCCAAGGGTCGCGAGGCCGACGTCGTGGTCGTGATCCCCGACATGACGCGCGCCTCCTATGCCGAGTACATCCAGGGCGGGGCGGAGGGCGAAGAAGCCGAGAACCGCGTCGCGTACGTCGCGGTGACCCGCGCCCGACAGCGGCTCGTCCTCGTCGAGCCGACGACCCGCCGGTTCTACCCGTACGACCGGCTTCTGCGCGATGTCCCCACGACCCCCTTGCCCTGACGTTTCCCCGGCAGAGACGATGGAGACGCGAACGCCACGTACCCGAACCCCGAACCCGCTGCTCGCCGGCGTCGACGAGGGCGTCGTCCCGGCTCCGCGATCGACCTTGTCCGCGGAAGACCCCTCCTCGACCGATGGCACGTCACCGCCCCGGGCCCGCTCCTCCTCGACCGGCCTCACCCAGTCCGACATCGACTCCTTCAAGGCGCTGGGCGCCGAGGTGCGCTTCGAGCATCCCGAATGGGGCGAGTTCTGGCTCGTGCCGGAGTACACCGACCAGGACCGCCTGGAGATCACGCCGGAGCACCTCGCCAAGGTGTCGGCCGCGCTGCGCACGTTCGGTGGCAGGGTCATCCGCTTCGGACGGATCCCGCCGGAACCCGAGGCGCCTGCGGTCTCGCTCGCGGCGGCCCGAGCGCACCTGCACCGGCTCGCGCGACTCGCGGTTGCGTAGCGGAGGGAAACGATGAAGGGCCCCGATCGTTCCTACCTGTCCTACTCGCGGCTGTCCCGGTTCGAGGAGTGCCCTCGGAGCTTCGAGGCGCACTACATCCTCGGCGAGCCTTCCGAGGAGTCGGACGCGCTGCGCTTCGGCTCGCTCCTGCACACCGTGCTCGAGGTGCTCTACCGTCGCGCCAAGGAAGCCGGCGGCGAGTTCAGGTTGACGGAGGCGCTCGCGACCGAGGTGTTCACGACTGCGTGGCCGGGATCGGGCTTGGCCGGCCAGGAGCACTTCGTCGAGGGGTTGCGCATCCTCCACGAGTACGTCCGCCAGCACCCGGTGGTCGACGGCTCTGCGGTGCTCGGCGTCGAGCACGAGTTCGACGTTCGGATCGCCGACCGCGAGATCCGCGGGTTCATCGACCGCGTGGACCGTGTCGGCGACGATGCGATCGAGGTCGTCGACTACAAGACCAACCGCGTCGTCTTCACCCGCGAGGAGGTCGACACCAGCCTCCAACTCGGCATCTACCACCTGGCCGCGCGCGAGCTGTTCCCGTGGGCCAAGGATGTCCGGCTCTCGTTTCACCTCCTGCGCCACGGGATCCGCCTCGTCACGACGCGCACCGACGAACAGCTCGCGCTCCTGCGCGAGTACATCTCGACCCTCGCCCGCCAGATCGAGACATCCACGTCGTTCCCGCCGCGCCTCGGTCCGCACTGCCCGAGCTGCGACCACCGCCGTAGCTGCCCCGCGTACCACCGCGCGCTCCTCGGCCAGCGCGAGGTCCTGGCGAGCGACCCGGCCGACCTCGAGGGTGTCGCCCGCGAGCGCGAGGATGTCGCCCGCCTGGCGAAGATCCTCTACGCGCGGAAGGACGAGCTCGACGAGGTGCTCAAGGCGCGGCTCAAGGAAGTTGAGAAGCTCGAACTCGCCGGCGTCGCCTACTCCCTCACGAACACGACGCAGGTGAGCTACCCGCGCGATGCCACGGTCGCAGCCCTCGCCGAAGCGTCCGGGCTCGGCCGCGACGAGGTCGAGCGCGAGATCCTCGCCGTCGAGAAGAAGCGCGTCGACGAGTTCGTCGGGAGACTGGGCAAGCGGATCGGAGTCCCGCAGGTCCGTCTCCTCAAGGTGCAGCTCGACCACGTCGCCGAGAAGTCGTTCGTCCCAAGGCTGACCGCGAGGGCGGTGCGTCCGTGATCATCCTCGGGTTGGACCCCGGCCTCGCCGCGCTGGGCTACGGCCTCATGCGCGCCGACGGGTCGCGGCTCGCCGTCGTCGCGTTCGGTGTCCTGGTCACCCACCGGCGCGCGGGACTCACCGTCGGGCGGGACCTCGCCGCGCGCGTTGACGAGTTGCCGCACGGCATCCTGACGGTCCTCGGCGAGCACCGGCCGGACCAGGCGGCGATCGAGGAGTTCCGGTTCTACGGGAAGGCGGTCACCTCTTCGTTCCAGGTGGCGAACGTCGTTGGGATGCTGCGGGAGACGCTCCGGGGGCGGGGCATCCCGGTGGCCGAGTACTCGGCTCGCGAGATCAGGCGGGCGGTCGTCGGCTACGCGAACGCCACGAAGTTCCAGGTGCAGAAGATGGTGGCGGTGCACCTCGCGATGCGCGAGCCGCCGCATCCCGACCACGCCGCCGACGCTCTTGCCGCCGCGATCTGCCACGCGGCGCGGTTGCCGCTGCTGCGAGCTGCGGGAGGTCCACGATGAACACGGGTACCGATCGACCCCTGGACGAGATGCCGCTGGGCGAGATGAAGGCGCTTCACCGCGAGACCCACCTCTGCCTGCGCTGCAACCACAACCTCGTCTGCGGGATGGCGAAGGCGCTCGACCCCAACCTGCTGGTCGCGATCGCCCGCTGCCTCGCGTTCGAGCCAATCGGCGGTGCGGAGAGAGAAACGGAGGAAGCCAGTGGCCAGCTGTCGCTCGGCTGAGGCGGTAGAAGGGACCCGGATGTCGGCGGTGGAACGCTCGTCCCGCCCCACGCGCTCGATCGCCTCGGCCGCAAGCGCGCCGTCGCGGATGCCGCCAGCACCGGCCGATGCTGCACACGCTCTCGCATTCCGGCCCACGTGGCCCTTCGAAAAGGCGGCCATCCTCGCGGACAGCACGCCGGACGATGGCCCGCTACCCCTCTCCGAGGACGGCCGCGTGACGACCTGGTGCACCGGTGCCGACGAGCGCTTCGCGTGGCGGTGGTTCGAGCAGCTCGCGAACCAGCAGGTGCACGTGGTCCTGGCGCGTCTGGACGGCTGCGTCGCGGTCTTCCGGACGCCGTTGCCGCCGGAACCTGACGGCCCCGACAATCAGAAGTCCGCAAAGCAGCGCCGCACGTGCCTCCGCTGCGGCCGTTCGTTCTGGAGCACCGGCCCCGGCAACCGCATCTGCCGGCTCTGCTCGATCCGGAACGCCGGCGTCATCCAGGGTTTCGGCAACGCGGAGGAGGATTGACCGTGGCCCGCCCCGCTCGTCCGCCGCGCCGGTCGCAGGCCGGGCCTCTGCCGCGCCGCGCGCTCGCCTTCCTCGACCGGGTCGGTGAGACGCTCATCGAGAAGAACGCGGCCTACGGCGACAGCGTGACCCGACCGCTCCGCATCTTCAGCCGCGCGCCCGCCGACGAACAGCTCCGCGTCCGCATCGACGACAAGCTGAGCCGCGTGGTGCACGGTGCCCGCAGCCTCGGCGACGACGAGGACACCCTTCTCGATCTTGTCGGCTACCTGGCGTTGCTCGCCGCCGTGAGACGTGCCCGCCGGCGGCGCCCCGGCGGAGGTCGACGATGAAGCGCCGCCCTCGGCCGAAGCGACGCTCCGTGACCGGCGGTCTTCGCGTCCGCGCCCACGGTATCCTCCACCGCGCGGTCGAGGAGGGCCTGGACTACGGCTGGATGCGCGCCCACAAGCACACCGACCACCCCGACGAGGCGACCATCAAGGACCAGAGCCTCCAGGGCATCCTGAACCAGGTCTGCGAGTACTTCGATTTCGACGACGAAGCGAGGCTCTGACCGTCTCTACGGAGCAGTGTCCCCGGGATCCGCGGTGTCGCAGACCCTCACCCAGTCAAGGACTTCCGGTATTCGAACGTCGATGGCGCGCGGGGCCGGATCGGGAAGCGGGTCCGGAAGCGGGACGGGGTATGCGCGAATCATCCCTCGGAGCACTGGATCGTGGATGAACGTTTCCTCGTCGTCGCGGTACCCGATGTAGCCACCGTACGTGTTGTAGCCCACACCGCGCTCCGACACCTCGACCCAGAGGCAGGAGAACGGGTCTCTACTTGCCAACGACGCCGGGCATTCGCGCCCTGCGCGGTCGAAATGCACCGCCCAGTCGAACGGCGACGTGAGGAACTCCCGATGCGCCACCTCGTCGGTCTCGACATCGACCACGACGACGAGGTCGCGATCGATCGGGAAACACCAGTTGAAGCACTGTGCCCAGCACCGCGGCGACCACATTCCCGCGACCAGCACGATCTCCGAACCGTCGGCCCGCCAGGACCAGCCGCGAAGCGCGGGGAGGAACCCGACGTTCGATTCGTCCACCCGGAACATGGCCCGCGCCGCGAGACTGCTGTACGTCGGCATGTCGGCGGGAAGCGGGTGGGCGGCCAAGTACGCGCTCAGCGATTCTGGACTGCAGCACCTCGAGCCGCCGCAGCGGATCGGCTCGCCCCAGCAGTCGCCCGCGTCCGCCGCACTGTCCGAAACCTCGTGCTCCGCCTCCGCTTCGCCACGATCCGAAACCTCGCCTTCTCGCGCATCATCCGCATGGCTCTCCACGTCGGCATCGCCGCGGGCGTCCTCGGCTGCCGACTGCGGACAACTGGACAGAGCCAGCATGAGGGGAGTCAGCGTCTTCCAGTGCCTTCTTCGCGCCATGACCGACGATGCGGCCTCCTACTCGCTGAATTTCGCTCGAACGTACAGCGGTCGCGCCCCGCCCGACGGCTGCCGGGTCTGCCACAGGTACAACGCCCCGTCCGGCATGGCACTGAGGCGCGCACCTGCGAATGCGTCGGCATAAGGATGCTGCGGCACGATCTGGCTCCACGAGTCGTTGGCGAGCGGCGTCGCCGAGCTAACGTACAGAAGCGTGCCCGCGTCTGGCGTCGACATCTCGGTCAGGTAGTAGTCCGCCACCCGTGCTGCAATGTGCAGCCTTCCACGGAACCACGACGCCGTCGGGCCCTCCATGACCGGCGGTTCAAGAACGGTCGGGTGCTCGTGACAGGTCACCCCACCGCGCTCGACCTCGACGCCGTCCGGCAACCCAACCGGGACGGGCACGGTCCACCGGCCCGGCGCGCCGATGCCCGTGAACCGGGACACGTGCAGAACTGGTTCCTCGCCATCCCGCACCGGCACGATCTTGGCCGACACGAGCCAGAGATCGCCGCTCGGATCACCAGCAAGCGCGGGAGCGAACGGGCTTCGAATCACCGCTCCCGAGGTGTCCACGGCCGGCTCCTCCCAACTGTCGCAGCGGCCCATCGTAGTCCACCTTCGACCACGATCCGCAGGATGTTCCGGCCTTCCGCTCC
>CAZMRP010000137.1:0-9550 GCA_964568275.1 uncultured Myxococcales bacterium | reverse complement strand
CCTCGACCGCGTCGAGCGCGCCGTCGCCGTCGCTGTCGGTGTCGAGGTACGCCGGGACGCCGTCGCCGTCCACGTCGCCGCCCAGCTCGGCCTCGTCCTCGCGTTCGGTCCGCGTCGGGATGCCGTCGCCGTCGTCGTCCGGGTCGAGGTAGTCCGGGACCGTGTCGCCGTCGGTGTCGCGGCACGGCTCGGACGGGCACTCCACGTCGTCCGGCACGGTGTCGCCGTCGCTGTCGGCGACGACGGAATCGGGGTCGAGGTAGTTCGGAATGCCGTCGCCGTCCGCGTCGCCGGTGCCCTCGACCGCGTCGAGCGCGCCGTCGCCGTCGCTGTCGGTGTCGAGGTACGCCGGGACGCCGTCGCCGTCCACGTCGCCGCCCAGCTCGGCCTCGTCCTCGCGTTCGGTCCGCGTCGGGATGCCGTCGCCGTCGTCGTCCGGGTCGAGGTAGTCCGGCGTTCCGTCGTCGTCGGTGTCGACGTCGACCAGGCCGGGCCGCTCGTCGATCGTCGGCACGCCGTCGCCGTCGTCGTCCGGGTCGAGGTAATCCGGGACCGTGTCGCCGTCGGTGTCGCGGCACGGCTCGGACGGACATTCGACCTCGTCCGGCACGGTGTCGCCGTCGCTGTCGGCGATGACGGAATCGGGATCGAGGTAGTTCGGCACGCCGTCGCCGTCCGCGTCGCCGGTGCCCTCGACCGCGTCGAGCGCGCCGTCGCCGTCGCTGTCGGTGTCGAGGTACGCCGGCACGTCGTCGTCGTCCGGGTCGCCGCCCAGCTCGGCCACGTCCTCGACCTCGGTGCGGGTCGGGATGCCGTCGCCGTCGTCGTCCGGGTCGAGGTAGTCCGGGATCGTGTCGCCGTCGGTGTCGCCGTCGTACTCGTCGAGGTCGACGATCGAGTCGTCGTCGCTGTCGCAGGTCAGGCCCGGCAGGTACGACCACTCGGTGGTCGCGGTGGCGGTGACGCAGCCGAGGCAGGGATCGGTCGGGTGCGCGGCGCCGTCGGCGACGCAGGCGGCGTCCACCGCACAGAAGCCGGCGTCGACCGTCACCGCGCAGGCGTCGGCGTCTTCGTCGCAGGAGTCGGTCGTGCAGCTCAGGCCGTCGTCGCACGCCCGCGGCGCGCCCGCCGTGCAGGCGCCCGCGGCGTCGCAGACGTCGCCGTCGGTGCAGTAGAGGCCGTCGTCGCAGCTCGTGCCGGCCGCGCCCGGAACCCAGGCGGTGGGCGACGTCGCGGCGCTGCAGACCTGGCAGGCGTTGGCGGGATTGACGGCGCCGTCGGCATGGCAGGCGCCGTCGATCGCGCAGCTGCCGGCCGCGACGGTCACGGTGCAGGCGTCGGTCGCCTCGTCGCAGGAGTCGGTGGTGCAGGTCAGGCCGTCGCTGCAGTCCCGCGGCGTCCCGCCGACGCAGACGCCCCCGGCGTTGCAGGCTTCGCCGGTCGTGCAGAACAGGCCGTCGTCGCACGCACCGCCGGCCGGGATCGGCGTGCTGCCGCAGGTGCCGAGGGTGCAGGCGTCGGCGGTGCAGGCGTTGGCGTCGTCGCACGAGGCGCAGAGCGTGCCCTGCCCGCCGCAGGCGGCGGCGGTGTCGCCGGTCTGGCAGGCGCTGCCGTCCCAGCAACCGGTACAGCAGGCGCCGGCCCAGCAGGTCCCGGCGGCGGTCCCGACGGCGCAGGCCGCGCCGTCCGCGGCGGCGGCGCACCCGAGGTCGTCGAAGCGCGGCGGGATGCTCGCCGCGTCGGTGCCCCAGACGTAGGCGAAGCGGAAGGTCGTCGAGGCGCCGACGGCCAACGCCGGCTCCCGGAACACGATCGACATCCCGACGTCCTGGTACGTGTCGTTCGGATCGCGCGGCGCAGCCCAGGTGCCGGAGGCGTTGTCGTTCGGCAGACCGGTGGCGTTGAAGTGGGTGCGGGCGCGAGAGTCGACGCTGCCCACGGCGAGCGTGAAGGGGCCGGGGGTGTTCACGCGAGCCGTGGCCAACGTGCTGTCGTCCGTCGGCGGCTGGCGCACGACGTCGTTGTAGGTCTGGTAGTCGCCCGAGTCGCACTGCCCCTGGTCGGGGTCGCCGTTCATCATGAAGTACACGTTGGTGAGCGCCGTGGTGCCGCTGTTGGTCAGACGCGCCTCCACCGTCACCGCCCGGTCGTCCACGCCGTAGGAGTAGGTGAGGTCCACCGTCACCGCATGCACGCCGGTCGTGCCCGCGAAGCGGCCCGACCAGGTGATCGAACGACCCGCAACGGTCGGACCCGCCGTGGTGGGGATCTCGGTGTCCGTGTACTGGTTCGTACGCCGGAAGGTCACCGTGCCCGTCGCTTCCACCGTGAACTGGTGCACCGGCGTGCCGAGGAAAAACACGTCGCACGACGGCGTACCGGTTGCGGTTTCGCGGTACCGCATGCTGTGGTCGTCGTCGTTGATCAGGATCCCGTTGTCCCCGACACCCAGGTAGTCGATGTAGGTCCCGGTGATCTCGGCCTGGGCGGCGGCCGCGGCCGGCCACAAGGCCGACATCGCAAGCAACACGATCCCGAGTCCTCGACTCCTTCCGAACTGCTGACTCATGTTCTCTCCCTTCTGCGCGTGCCGCGCACGCGCCGACTGCCAGGTTCGACTTTCGACTTCCAGAGTCCCCTCCGGGCACCCGCCACCGTGGTCACGGCAGTCCCGATCGCCCGCCCCGCTTCACCGGCACGCCCTTCTCGGGTCGTGCAGGCCGGGTCACCCATAGCACCGTTTTCTCGTAATGCAAGATTTTCGCCGCTGCGGTCTGCGCCTTGCCGTGTGGAATCGAACGGTTCCTTGCGCAGGAGACGGGCGGGGACGGCCTCGGAGGAGGGGACGGCGCATGGCCGGCCCGGGTTGACACCCGCCCCGGAACACCGCAGGGTGGCGACGTCGAGCGCCTCGCCGAACACCCAACGGCGACGCCCCCGGACAGGAGAGACCCATGGGCATCCATCCTCGTTTCCCGTTTCTTGTCAGCCCGTTGACCATCGCCGCGCTGGCGACGGTGGCCGCGTGCGGGCCGGCGCAACCGCCGGTCGAGGAACCGGTGGTCCGCGGGCCCGGAGCGGCGGCGTTGGCCGTCGCCGACGTCTCGTTGATTCCGCGCCAGGTGCTGTTCGGCAATCCCGACCGGACCTCGCCGGCCATCAGCCCCGACGGAAGCCGTCTGGCGTGGCTCGCGGACGTCGCCGGCGTCCTCAACGTCTGGGTCGCCCCGCTCGACGACCTGGACGCCGCCCGGCCGGTCACGCGCGACGAACACCGCGGAATCCGACGGTTCCTCTGGACCTACGCCCCCGACCAGTTGGTGTACCTGCAGGACGCCGACGGCGACGAGAACTGGCACGTCTACGTGACCGACGTGACGACGGCCGAGACCCGCGACCTGACGCCGCTGCCCGGAGTGCGCGCCGAGCTCCAGGCGGTCAGCCACCTGCACCCCGAGGCGATCCTGGTGGGGCTCAACGACCGGGACCCGAGCCTGCACGACGTGCACCGAATCGACCTCGCCACCGGCGAGCGCACGCTGGTGCAGCAGAACGACGGGTTCCTGGGGTTCGTGGCCGACGACGACTACGCCGTGCGGCTGGCGCAACGGATGACCGACGACGGCGGCCTCGAACTGCTCCGTCCCGGCGCCGACGGGGCCTGGGAACCGTTCCTGCGCGTGGCACAGGAGGACAGCCTGACCACGAATCCGTTGGGTTTCGACAAGTCCCGCCGCGTGCTGTACCTGCTCGACAGTCGCGACCGCGACACCGCCGCGCTGGCCGCCCTCGACCTGGACTCCGGCGAGCACCGGGTGCTGGCCGAGGATCCCCGCGCGGACGTCTCGGAGTTGTTGTTCCACCCCACCGAGTACGTCCCGCAGGCGGCGGCGTTCGAGTACGAGCGGACCGAGTGGCTCTTCCTCGACGAGGCGGTCGGGAACGACTTCGGGGCGTTGGCCGCCGTGGCGCCGGGCGACGTGCAGGTGGTCGGCGGAACCCTGGACGACCGCCGCTGGGTCGTCGCATTCGTGACCGACGACGGGCCGGTCCGCTACTACCTCTGGGACCGCGACGCGCAGGCGGCGCGCTTCCTGTTCGTCAACCGCAGTGCCCTGGAGGGGCTCCCGCTGGTCTCGATGTCGCCGGTCGTGATCCCGGCCCGCGACGGCCTGCCGCTGGTCAACTACCTCACCCTCCCGCCGGGCAGCGACCCGGACGGCGACGGGCGGCCGACCGCCCCGGTGCCGCTGGTGTTGTACGTCCACGGCGGCCCGTGGTCGCGCAACAGCTGGGGCTACGCTTCGATCGATCAGTGGCTGGCCAACCGCGGCTACGCGGTGCTGAGCGTCAACTTCCGGGGTTCCACCGGCTTCGGCAAGGCGTTCGTCAACGCCGGCGACGGCGAGTGGGCCGGGAAGATGCACGACGACCTGCTGGACGCCGTGGCATGGGCGGTGCGGGAGCGGATCACCGCCGCGGACCAGGTCGCGATCCTCGGCGGCAGCTACGGCGGCTACGCCACGCTGGTCGGCCTGACGTTCACGCCGGAGGTCTTCGCCTGCGGCGTCGACATCGTCGGCCCCTCCAGCCTGGTCACGCTGCTCGAGTCGATCCCGCCCTACTGGGCCCCGATGATCGAGATGTTCGCCTCGCGGGTCGGCGACCACCGGACCGAGGACGGTCGGGCGTTCCTGCTCGAGCGTTCCCCGTTGTCGCGGGTCGGGGCGATCCGCAGGCCGCTGCTGATCGGCCAGGGAGCCAACGACCCGCGGGTCAAGCAGGCCGAGTCGGACCAGATCGTCGCCGCGCTCGACGCTCAGGGCATCCCGGTGACCTACGTGCTGTACCCGGACGAGGGGCACGGCTTCGCGCGGCCGGAGAACCGGCTGTCGTTCTGGGCCGTGACCGAGGCGTTCCTGGCCGAGCACCTCGGCGGGCGGTTCGAGCCGATCGGCGACGACCTGGGGAACTCGTCGATCGAGGTGCCCCACGGCGCCGACCAGGTCCCGGGCCTGGCCACGGCGCTGGCCGCGCGGCCCGCGTCGCAGGCCGCCGACCCGGAGGGCGCCGCACCCGACGGCGAATCGGCGCCGTCACCGACGCCCCCTCCGTAGGGTCCGGGGCGCCGCGCCGCTACGCGCGGCGGTCGAGGAGCGCCCCGAGCTGCTCCAGCGCCTCGCCGAAGCCCTCGCGCCCGAGGCCGAAGCGCAGGTGCTCGTCGCCCCAGTCGAAGACCGTCGACGGCACGAGCAGCAGGCCCGCCGCCGCCGCCCGTTCCGCGAGGGCCGTCGCACCCTCCCCGGTCGTCAGCCGCGGAAAGCAGACCGGGCCGGCCCGGGGCGGAACCAGCTCGAGCACCCCGGGGCGCGCCGCGACGAAGGCCTCCAGCCGCACGCGGTTCCGCTCGATGCGCTCGCGATGCCGTGCCAGGATCCGCTCCCGCGCCCGCAACCCGATCACCGCCAGCAGCTCGCTCGGCGCGCTGCCGCAGATCGTCAGGTAGTCCTTGAGCGCCGCCAAACGGTTCCGCAGCTCCGCGTCGCGCACCACCAGCCAGCCGACCCGCAGGCCGGCCAGCCCGAGCGTCTTGGACACGCCGGACAGCACCACCGCCCGCTCGTACAGCTCGACCGCCGAGGGCAGCCGGTCCGCCGGCTCGCGCTCCAGCCCGCGGTACATCTCGTCCGAGAACAGCCACGCGCCCTGTGCCCGCGCCAGCGCCACGATCCGCTCGAGCTCGCCGCGCGTCGCCAGGGCTCCCGTGGGGTTGTGGGGGAAGTTCACGACCACCAGACGGGTGTCCGGACGCAGCAGCACCGCCAGGTCGTCGGGGTCGAAGCGCCAGCCGTCGGCCGCTCGCGGGATCCACCGTGTCACCTCGCAACCCTGGTCCGCGGCGACCTGGTACAGCGACTGGTATGCCGGAACGGCACAGACCACGTGGTCGCCCGGCGCCAGCAGGCAGCGCATCGCGGCGTAGACGCCCTCCTCCGGCACGAAGGCCAGCACCTCGTCCGGCGTCACGCCGGCGTACGCCCCGGCGATCTCGGCCCGCAGCAGCGGGTGCCCGGCGGACTCGGTATAGCCGAGCCGCAGTCCGTCCCACCGCGCCCGCAGCTCGGCGTCGGCCCAGCCCAGCAACTCGGCCTGCGCCAGCCCGTCGCAGTCGGAGCTGGACAGTGTCCAGCGGGTGGAGAACTCGTGGCGGGCGAACCAGCGTTCGAGCGCAAACGGGGTGCACGGCATCGCGGGCCGATCCTGGACCGGGCGGGCCGCGGGCACAAGCGGATCGGCGCGGCGACCCGCGCCCGGCGGAGCGGCCGAGCCGGCGGGCAGGCGGCCGGCGTGTCGCGCCGTTGGTTGCCCCGCGGAGCCGAGCCGGGGTACACCTTGCGGGTGATGCCGAAACTGCTGCTCTGTCCCCAGTGCGGAATGCCCCTGTTCTACGTGGTCGACGAGCAGGGCACGCGGCTGTACTTCCACGTGTCCCGCGAGCGGGAGGTGCTGCCGACGAAGCCGGAGTACGCGCGGGCCGGGGAGCTGGCGGACGACGAGATCCGGTGCACCAGCTGCTCCTGGCGCGGCCCCCTGCGACGGCTGCGCGAGCGGGTCTGACTACGGCCGCCCCGTCGCCCGCTCCGCCGCGAGGACCCGACGCACGTCGTCGTAGTCCGCGTCCTCGGCCTCGGCCCAGGCGTTGAGCCGCATGTCGGCGGACAGCGATCGCTGGCCCTCTTCCGACAGCGTCGACAGACGCAGCAGCTCGCCGGTCAGCCGTGCGGCCGCCGGCGCCGGCAGCCCCGGGCGGGCCACCAGCGCGTTGTAGGGGATGCGGCGCGTCTTGCCGACGATCTTGATCCGGTCGACCGGCAGGCCGTGCGAGCGGCCGGTGGCGAACGCCCCGGCGTAGGTCGCGGAGGCGTCGGCGCGGCCGGAGAGCACCCGCTCCAGGCACTCCAGGTGGTTCCCGCCCTGCTCGGTTCGCCCGAAGAACCGGTCGGGGTCGTGACCGCGCTGCCGCAACAGGGCCCGCGGGAACAGGTAGCCGGACGTGGACTGCGGGTCGACCCAGCACATCACGCCGCCGGCCAGCCCCTCCACGGTTCGCGCCGGGTGCTCCTGCGTGGTGTAGACGTAGCCCACGTAGGTCTCCGCCCCCGCGACGACCTGCTTGAGCAGCAGGCGCAGGTCGGGCAGTCGCTCCTTGGCCTCGACGTACGACAGGGCCGTGAACAGGGCGGCGTCGACCTCCCCGCGGGCGAGCAGCGCGGTCAGCGCCCCGTAGTCGCCGGCCACCACCAGCTCGGCGGGAACGCCGAGCCGCGTCCCCAGGTACTCGATCAGCGGCTGGTAGGTCCGGGCGGTCTCGTCGGGGCCCAGCACCGGAATCAGCCCGAGCCGCAGCCGCGTTGCCTCCGCCGGCCATTCGGGCAGCGGCGCGAGGACCGCCGGGACCGTCCGCGAGCCGCCCCCCTCCCCGACCGGCAATCCCTCCTCGCAGGCCGTCGCCAGCAGGCACAGGCCCAGGCAGAGTGCCGCGGACCGCCGGGCGTCAGCGCGCATCGTCGTCCTTCCCGCGGGCGACCATCACCCGATTGCGCCCGGCGTGCTTGGCGGCGTACAGCGCCCGATCCGCGGCATCGACCAGCTCCTTGGGGCTCACGCCGTGTGTCGGGTAGGCCGCCACGCCCACGCTGATCGTCAGGCGGCCGCCCGGCTGCTGCGGACCGCCGTCGAAGTCGGTCGCCTCGGTCGCCGCGCGCATCTTCTCGGCCGCCACCCGCGCCCCCGCCAGCTCGGTGTCGAGCAGCAGCACGACGAACTCCTCGCCGCCGTAGCGCGCCGCGACGTCGAGCGACCGGAAGGTCTGGTGGAACAGCTCGCCGAGCAGCCGGAGCACCGCGTCCCCTGCCGGGTGGCCGTGGGTGTCGTTGTAGTGCTTGAAATGGTCGACGTCGATCATCAGCAGGCAGAACGGGTGCTCCCGCCGCAGGTTGCGTCGGACCTCGAGCAGCAGCGCCTCCTCGAACTTCCGCCGGTTGTACAGCCCGGTCAGCTCGTCGGTCACCGCCAGCTGCTCGAGCAGCTTGACCGCCTCGGCCAGCCGCTCGTTGACCTCGGAGAGCTCGCGGTTCTTGTCCACCAGCTCGGACGCCCGCTCGCGCACCCGGGCCTCGAGCTGCTGGGTGTGCGCCGCCAGCTCGTGCGCCATGTCGTTGAACTGCCGGCCGAGCTGCGCCAGCTCGTCGCGACCCCGCACCGGCAGCTTCGGCTGCAGGTCGCCGGCCGCCAGCGTCTTGGCGGCCCGCGCCAGGCGACGCACGGGGGCCAGCACCGCGTAGGTCAGCAGCAGGTACAGCGCAAGGACGCAGGCCGCGCCGAGCGCCGTGGCGCCGAGCAGGATGCGCCGGCGGTGTTCCGCCAGCACCCGGTGCTCGTCGGCCAGCGAGAACGCCACGACCAGGGTGCCCCAGCGGATCCCGGACGTGATCGGCATCGCCGCCTCGAGCAGCGGCGCCGCCCCGGGCGGTTCCCACCGGCGGAAGACGGGCTCCGCCGTGGTCCGAGCCGCGAGGTAGAACGGCCCGGCGGGGATCTCGCCGAAGGTCGTCGGGTCGGTGTGGGCATCGATCCGACCCTGCGGGTCGAGCACCATCGCGTACTCGATCTGCAGCTCGCGAGCCCGCCGGCCGGTACCGATCCGGCCGAGGTAGTTGTCGACGGCCTCGAAGTCCCCGTCGGCCAGCTCGATGGCCAGCGGCGGCGTCATCGCCGTCAGCATCGCGCGGGCCCGGATCTGCGCCTGGGCGAGCAGCAGACGTTCGCGCTGCCGGAGCATGATCGTTCCGGCCACGCCCAAGGCCGCCGTCATCACGGCGACGACGACGACGATGATCTTCGCCCGCAGCCCCATCGTCCGCCCCGGGCCGAGGCTAGCGGAGCCCGGACTCCGCGTCCAGACGCCTCGGCGACCGTGCCGACGCCCTCGCTCCCCCGCCCGCTTGGACGGCTCGCCACGACCGCTCGACACTCCCACGACGCCCCCGACTCCCTGCTACACTCGCCCCGGGCCGCGCCCCGGGCCGGCCCGGGAGACACGATGAACGGACGCGTGCTGATCGTTGCCGGCTCCGATTCGGGCGGCGGCGCCGGCCTCCAGGCCGACGTCAAGACCGTCACCGCCCTGGGCGGCTATGCCGCCACCGCCGTCACCGCCCTCACCGCCCAGAACACCGAGGGCGTCTTCGGCGTCCACCCGGTGCCGCCGGACTTCGTGGCCCGCCAGCTCGAGCTGGTGCTCGACGACCTCGGCGCCGATGCGATCAAGACCGGGATGCTCGCCTCCGCCGAGGTGATCGACGCGGTCGTCGACGCCTTGACCCGCCTCGCTCCGCAGGTGCCGCTGGTGGTCGACCCGGTGATGCTGGCCAAGGGCGGCCACGCGCTGCTCGAGCCGGCCGCTGCGCGCACGCTGCGCGAGCGGCTGGTCCCCCGGGCCACCGTGCTGACTCCCAACCTGCCCGAGGCCGAGGCGTTGGCCGGTCGC
>CAZMRP010000136.1:0-9579 GCA_964568275.1 uncultured Myxococcales bacterium | reverse complement strand
GGCGCACCGTCGGCCGGCGGCGCCGGCAACGCCTCGGCCTCCCGCAACACGTCCGTCGCCAGCGCGTCGGGACGGAAGTCGTTGGCGAACGGCCGCCGGCCCAGCGCCGCCAGACGGGCGGCCTTGGCCCGCCGGTCGGCGACGATCCGCTCCAGCCCCCCGCCCTGCTCCCCGCGCTCGTCCTCAGGCATGCCCGGTCCCCTTCTGCGTGCGCCGCGTCAGCTCGTGCAGCAGGAACGCCTCCGTGAACGGCCCCAACTCCCCGTCGAGCACCGCCTGCACGTTCCCGGTCTCGTGGTCGGTCCGGAGGTCCTTGACCAGCTGGTACGGCGCCAGCACGTACGACCGGATCTGCGAGCCGAAGTCGATGTCGCGCTTCTGCGAATGGTAGGTCTGCTCGATGGCCTCGTCGCGCTCGCGCCGCATCTTCTCGTGCAGCCGCGCGCGCAGCACCGTCATCGCCGTCGCCCGGTTCTGGTGCTGGCTGCGCTCGGACTGGCAAGCCACGATGATCCCCGACGGCAGGTGCGTGATCCGCACCGCCGTCTCCACCTTGTTGACGTTCTGCCCGCCCTTGCCGCCGGAGCGGTAGAAGTCGAGCTTCAGATCCTCGTCGCGGATGTCCACCTGGATCGTGTCGTCGACCTCGGGCATCACGAACACCGCGGCGAATGTCGTGTGCCGCCGCTTGTTGCCGTCGAAGGGCGAGATCCGCACCAGGCGGTGCACGCCCGACTCCGAGCGCAGGTGGCCGTAGGCGTAGGCCCCCTTGACGATGAACGTCGCACTCTTGATCCCGGCCTCCTCCGCATCCTGTCGATCGACGATCTCGCTCTCCCAGCCGCGCCGCTCGCAGAAGCGCAGCAGCATCCGCAGCAGCATCTCCGCCCAGTCCTGCGCCTCGATGCCGCCCGAGCCCGGGGTGATCGAGACGATGGCGTTGGAACGGTCCTCGGGACCCGACAGCAGCTGCTCCAGTTCCGCCTCGCGCAGCCGGCCCTCGAGCGACGCGCACATCTGGTCCAGCTCCGCCTGCGCCGCGGGGTCGTCCCCCGCCTCCTCGAGCAGCGCGACCATCGCTTGGGCGTCGGCCAGCGCCTGGCGCAGCTGCCGATCGGTCTCGAGCACCCGCTCGGCCTCGGCCCGCCGGCGCATCACCTCCTGCGCCCGCGCCGGCACGCCCCAGAACTCCGGCCGGGCCGCCTCCTCGTCCAGCTTCACGAGCTCGGCCCGGCGTCCCGCCAGGTCAAAGATGCCTCCCGAGGTTCTCGAGCCGGCGGGCCAGCTCGGCCACGGTCTGTCGGGCTTCGGCCAGGTTCATTCGCGGGCCTCCCTGCTGTCGGATTCGGCGGCTTCCCCGAGACCGTCGGACGGCTGCGGACGCCCGCGTCCCCCGTGGCGCACCGCCACCGGGTAGTCCCCCGAGAAACAGGCGTCGCAGAACTGCTTGGGCTCCGGGGCCGCGCCGACCGCCGCGTGCGCCCCCGGGAGCGACAGGTAGCCCAGCGTGTCGCAGCCGACGAACGCGCGCACCTCCGCCAACGGCCGGGCGGCGGCGACCAGTTCCTCCCGCGTCGGCGTGTCGATCCCGTAGAAGCAGGGCCAGCGCGTGGGCGGCGAGGAAATCCGCAGGTGCACCTCGCGCGCGCCGGCGTTGCGCAGCAGCCGCACGATCTTCATCGAGGTCGTGCCGCGCACGATCGAGTCATCGACCACCACGACGCGACGGCCCGCCAGCAGCGCGCGCACCGGGTTGAGCTTCAGCTTGACGCCGAAGTGGCGGATCGACTGCCGCGGCTCGATGAACGTCCGCCCCACGTAGTGGCTGCGGATCAGTCCCAGCCCGAACGGCAGCCCGAGCCGGTTGGCGTAGCCGAGCGCCGCCGGAGTGCCCGAGTCGGGCACCGCGATCACGACGTCGGCCTCGGCCGGCTGTTCCTCGGCCAGCCGCACCCCCAGCTCCCGCCGCACCTCGCCGACCGCGGCGCCGTCGAGCACGCTGTCCGGCCGCGCGAAGTAGATGTGCTCGAAGATGCACAGCCGCCGCGGCTGCGGCGAGAACGGGAAGAACGAGCGCATCCCGCGCTCGTCGAACACCACCACCTCGCCCGGCGCCACGTCCCGCTCGAACGTCGCATCGATCAGATCGAAGGCCGTCGACTCCGACGCCACCACCGGCGCCCGTCCCAACCGTCCGACGCACAGCGGCCGAAAGCCGAACGGGTCGCGCGCGGCGATCAGCTGCTGCTCCGACAGGAACAGCAGCGACCAGGCCCCTTCGATCTGCGACAGCGCATCGACGATCCGATCGACCAGTGTCGCGCCCGTCGACCGCGCGATCAGGTGCACGATCACCTCGCTGTCGGTCGAGCTCTGGAAGATCGAACCCTCGTCCTCCAGCCGCCCGCGCAGGTCCTCGGCGTCCGGCAGGTTGCCGTTGTGCGCCAACGCCAGCCAGCCGCGCGAGGAACGCACGACGATCGGCTGGGCACACGCGACGTCGGTGCCGCCCGCCGTGGAGTAGCGCACGTGGCCGATCGCACGATCGCCCGGCAACCCGGCGATCACCGGCGCCGTGAAGACGTCGCCGACCAGCCCCGCCCCGCGGTGCGACCGGATCTGCCGGCCGTCGGCCACCGCCAGGCCCGCCGACTCCTGCCCGCGATGCTGCAGGCCGTGCAGCCCGAGGTACGCGATGTTCGCCGCCTCGGCGTGACCGAACACGCCGAACACCCCGCACTCGTCGTGGAAGTGATCGTCGTCGAACCGCGCGTCCGGGCCGTCGGCGCCTCGAGCTCGCATCGCGCCGCCTTGTAACACAACGCGCCCCCCGTCTCCACCAGACCCGCTCCGCCGATCGCGGCATAGGCCCCCGCCCGACTGGCATCGGGCTTGGTGGGGGCCTCCGAGGGGGACTGGCCGCGTTGACGACCAGCGGAAGGAGGAGGCTGTCGGGCTTGGGGCACGGGACGAACCAACAACCTCCGCCGGTTTTCAATGCAGGTTCGATGCCAGGAATTCGCCGTTCGCAGGCTTCCCGCACGCCCCAGACGAGCTCGCCGACAATGGTTCGGGATGAGCGGGTTTTCGCTGGATCGGCCTCCGTGATACTGAATTGCATCGGATCGACGGCCGTGACACCGATGTCGTGCCGGGGCCTTCTCTGTGAAGGATGGGACACACGGCACGGTGAGACAGTTTCAGGTTGACTTGTACCGTTTCCACGAATTCCACGTGATTTCAGAACCCCCTTGACGGACGTTCACCTACGGTGTCAACATCTGGCCTCGACGAACGAAGCGAAGGCCCCGATGAGGGGAAATGCAAAGGTGAATTCGGCCCCGGGGGGACCGGGGGCGGGGCGAGCGGCGGCGCGGTGATGGCGGAGATCGATCCCAGGGAACTCGAACGGGGCGACGGTCGCGAGGAACGTCCCGTGCTGGTGTCGGTCCGCGGCAAGGTCTACGACCTGTCGGCCAGCTCGCTGTGGGCCGGCGGGGAGCACATGCACACGCACCGCGCCGGACGCGATCTGTCGCTGGCGCTGCTGGCCGCTCCGCACGGCGCGGACGTGCTCGACCGGTTCCAGGTGGTCGGAGATCTCGCCGTCCCGTCATCGGCGGACGCCGCACCGAGCGTGCTCCCGCGGCCGACGGGGTTGGCGGCGAAGATCCTCGCGTTGCACCCGCACGCGGTCTCGGTGCACTTCCCGATCGCGCTCGGCATCGTGGCACCGCTGTTCCTGGCGGCGTCGCTGGCGCTGGACAAGCGCATCCTCGAGCAGGCCGCGCTGCTCGACCTCGTGGTCGCGGTGTTGTTCGTGCCGCCGGCGATCCTGGCGGGCCTGTGGTCGTGGCGCTCCAACTACGGCGGGATCTGGACGCCGCTCTTCTTCCGCAAGGCCGCCCTGGCGAGCCTGCTGCTGTGCCTGTCCGTCGGCGCGCTGGTGATCCGGCTGGGCGTGATCGGCCTGCACGGCGCAACGACCGGTCCGTGGTGGCAGGGCTACGTGGGCCTGGTGTTGATACACGTTCCGGTCCTGCTGGGACTCGGCTACCTGGGCGGGAAGCTCACCTGCCCACGGTAGCCCGGGAGAGACCGATGGCGTCGGACGTCGCGAAGGGCCTGGAACGGATGATCGAGGTGATCGTGCATTCGATCCCGAAGGAGCGCGAGGCCCGCGACGTGTACCTCGCGACGTCCCGGGAGGCTCCGAACGAGATGACGCGGCTGCTGTTCGAGCGGCTGGCGCAGGACGAGGAGGGACACGAAACGAAGTTGCGGGCGGTGTTGCAGCTGCTCCAGCAGGCTTCGTCGCGTGGGTAGGCTGGCGATCGATGCCGCAGTTTTCCCTCGGCGCGGCACGATGTGATAAAGTGGGGTTCCATGGACACGGGTGAAAGCGAAGCTCCTGCACTTCCACAACAGCTGGGATCGTGGCTGCGGGCGTTCGAGGAGTTCCTCGCGCGCGAGCGGCGCAGCTCGGCCAACACGGTCGTGGCCTACGTCCGCGACGTGGCCGAGTTGCTGGAATACGCGGCCGGCGAGCGGATCACCGACGTGCGCCACCTCGGCGTGCTGGTCATCCGGCGCTACCTCGGCCTGCTGCACCGCCGGAAGCTCGACCCGGCCTCCATCGGACGGAGGATCGCCGCGTTCCGCTCGTTCTTCGGCATCGTCGCCCGGATGTATCCGACCTACGACGATCCGATGGAGGCGATCCGCAGTCCGAAGAAGGCGCGCAAGCTCCCGCGCGTGCTGTCCGTCGACGACGTGTTCGCCGTGCTCGACGGCTCCGACGAGGAGGACGACCCGCTCGCGCTCCGCGACAGCGCCATCCTCGAGGTGCTGTACGGCGGCGGGTTGCGGGTCTCCGAGCTGGTCGAACTCGACGACGACTCGCTCGAGCGTGCCGACGGCTCGATCGCGCTGCGCGTGCACGGCAAGGGCGACAAGGACCGCGTCGTGCCGCTCGGCCGCAAGGCCGTGGCCGCCCTCGAGGCGTACCTCACGGTGCGCCCCGCGATCCTCGCCGGCGCCGGCGAGACCGCCGGCAACGGCAAGGAGCACCCGCTGTTCGTCAGCCGCGGGGGCCCGCGCGTCGGCGTGCGCACCGTGCAGCGGCTGGTCGAACGCCGCTCGCGCGGCGTGCTGCCGCGCCAGGCCAGCCCCCACACCCTGCGCCACTCCTACGCCACGCACCTGCTGGACGGGGGCGCCGACCTGCGCGCGATCCAGGAACTGCTCGGACACGCCAGCCTCGCCACGACCCAGCGCTACACCCAGGTGTCGCTCGACCACCTGATGGACGTCTACGACCGCGCCCATCCGCTGGCGCACGGCGAGCCCAAAGAGCGCGGCGAGTAGCCGCGAGGGAACGGACCGCCATGGAAGAGGCCGTCCGCATCCCCTGCGACTCGTTCGAGCTCGAGGGCCGCCTGTCGCACTCGCCCGCCGCCGCCCTCGCCGTCGTCGTCTGCCACCCGCACCCCAAGATGGGCGGTGACATGCACAGCCCGCCGGTCGACTGGGTGCGCCGCGCGCTGGTGGGGCGCGGCGCGGCCGTGCTGCGGTTCAACTTCCGCGGCACCGGCGCCTCGGGCGGCAAGCACGGCGGCGGGCACGCCGAGATCGAGGACGTGGCGGCCGCCCTGCGCTTCCTCGCCGGCCACGCGCCGCGCGCACGCCTGGCTCTCGTCGGCTACTCCTTCGGCGCGCTCGTCGCCGCGCGGACCGCCGCGCTGCGTGAGGACCTGTTCGCCCTGGGGCTGATCGCCCCGCCCCTGGCCACGGCGCCGCTGCCGCCCCTCTCCGCGCGCCTGCTCCCCGGGGGCCTCTGCGCCGTGGTCGGCACCCGCGACGAGTTCTGTCCCGCGGCAACGCTGCAGGCCTGGGCCGCCAAGACCGGCGCGACGGTCGAGCTGCTCCCCGAGGAGGACCACTTCCTCGGCGGCGCCCGCGACCCCATCGAGCGCATCTTCGCCGCCTGGCTCGACCCCGCCGCCGCCTGAGACTCAACGCGCGCGACGCCAGGCGAGCCGTTCCAGCCAGTCCTCGCCCGACACCCGGTACTCCTCCAGGCTCGCGCCGGCCAGCGTGCGCGCCTCGCGCGCCGCCCCGTCCCACGCGCCGCGCCGGTACTGCAGGTCGACCAGCAGGGCCAGCGCCTCCAGCCGCAGCTCGTCGGGCGCCAACCCCAGCGCGAGCGACGCCCGCAGCCGCTCTTCGGCGGGTCCGAGGTCGAGGTCGTTGTACCGCGCGCGTCCCAGCAGGTACGCCACCACCGCGTCCTCCGGCACCAGCCGGACGGCGCGCTCGAGCCGCTCGATCCACGTCGACTCCGACACCGTCTGGTTCCGCCCGGGGCGCCAGAGCTGCAGCAGGTAGTCGCGCAGCAGCGCCGCCACCGCCGGCCGGGCCAGCACGTGCAGCTTGGCCAGCAGCAGCCGACGTTCCGGGGCGCGCGTGACGCGCGTCAGGACGTCCTCGTACTCCCGGCGCGCCTCGGCGTCGCGTCCGGCCTGCCACACCCCGTCCGCCCGCAACAGACGCACCACGTCGCGGAACCGGCCGCCCAGCGCCGGTTCCGCGAGCAGCGCCTTCGCCAGACGCTCGGCCTCGTCCGTCCGCCCGAGCAGCACGGCCAGGCCGAGCCGGGTGATGCGCTGCCACGGATCGTCGCCGGACAGTCGGCAGGCCTGCTCCTGGGCCGCCCAGGCGCCGGCGAGGTCCCCCGCCCGCAACCGCTCGTCGCGCCGCGCCGCGGCGCCCGCCACCGCGTGCGGGCAGCGCAGGGCGAAGAAGCCCGGAACGTCGAAGCGCGCCCGCGCCACCTCGAGCCGGGCGTCGTCCAACCCGATCTCCGCCAGCCACGCGCGCCAGTCCTCCCACAACTCGTCGAGCGACCGACCGCAGGCCGCGGCGAAATCGCCGTCGCGGAACACGCGCCGGAACGCCGCCGCGCCGTGCGTGTCGCGGAGCCAGCGTACGAACGAGCCCGTGGCGGTGTAAGCCAGTCCGGCGTTCTCGCCGAGGAAGCCGATGCCGACCAGCGTGTCCGCGGGCGGCAGCAGGCCGAGCCGGTCCATCGCCGCCGCCCAGCCGTGGGGCGACAACTCGTCGACCGGCCACTCGGCCGCCACGGCGCCGCCTTCGACCAGGCCGGGCAGCGGCAGCAGTCCGCCCCAGCGCGCCGGGACCCGGAACGGACCGTCGCACAGCTCGCCCAGCACCACGTGCGCCAGCTCGTGCTTGAGCACCCGGTGCGGGAATCCGACGCCGTGGATGTAGACCTCGCGGCGCCACGGCTTGGCCACCGACGTGCGTCCTGCGCCCATCCAGGCGGCCTTCTCGTCCTCCGAGCGGAACAGCAGGACGGTCACCCGCGCGCCGGCTGCCGGCAGGCCCGCGAACCGCCGGATCTGGGCCACGCGGAAGTCGCAATCCTCGACCATCAGGCGCAGCTCCTCCGCCGGCGCCTCGACGGGACCGTAGACGTCGCACGAACTGCCGGCCGCGTGCGCGCCGAGCCGGGTGGCCAGGTGCGCGGTCTCGGAGCGATGGCCCAGCTCGGGGCCGAGCGCCCAGGCCAGCACGCAGGCGCCGAGCAGCGGCGGGACGGCCAGCGCGGCCGCCCGCGAGCGGACGAGTCGACCCGGCGCCACCCGTCGCCGAACCGGATCCCACCCCCAGCGCACGAGCGCCAGCAGCACCACGGCTTCCACGACGTTCGTCGCACGGTAACTGAGCAACCGTCCCGACACCGGGATCAGCGTGTCGTACAGCACGCCCGGATACTGTCCGAAGAACGGACCGAAGAACGAGACGGCCGGCGTGGCGTAGAAACGATACGCGACGAGCGCCAGCGAGGCCGCGACCACCGCCAGCCACCACCAGGTCGCCTGCCGGCTGCTCCCGGTCGCCAGCGCCAGGAACCAGCCGGTCACGGCGGCGAGCAGCGCCGAGCCCAGGGGCAGCAGGGCGAAGAAGGCGAGCCCTTCCAGCGGGTCGCAGATCGGGGCCTGCACCATGAACAGCGCGACCAGCAGCAGCGGCAAGCCCACCAGAAACGCGGCCACGGCCAGCAGCGCCGCGAGCAGCGTCCAGGGCCGGTCGAGCGCGACGCCCGAGCGGCGGACGCCCGCCGCGACCGTTCCCGCTGCCAGCGGCACGACCACCGCCGTGGCCAGTGCCGCCTCGAAGCCGAGCACGTTGAAATGCGGGACCAGCAGCAGACCGAGGCCCAGCAGGAACGCGACGCCGGCCGCGAGCCGCGTCCGCCGCCAGCGCGCCAGGACGCGCCAGCTCTCGCGGAACGTCACGGGTCCCCCAACCCGCCCGCCGCGAGCAGGCTGCCGACGGCGACGGCGGCGTCGTTCAGCACGGCGCGGCCCGGGTACCCGGCCAGGACCACGACCCAGACCCGCGGCCGGCTCGGGTCGTCGATCAGCACGTTGTCGGTGTACCAGTCCTTCGAGAAGCCGGCCTTGTGGTACAGCACGGTCTCCGCGCCGAACGACGGCGCCAGGCGATCGACCACCTCCTGGCCGCGCTCCCGCACGCTGCGGAGCAGGCCGCGCAGCAGCGCGAGGTCCTCGGGCGGCAGGCCGAAGGAACGCTCGGCCGGCAGGCGCTCCTGCAGAGCGACCCGCAGCAGCGTCTCCGCCAGCTCGACCGGCGTGGTGCAGACCGCCCGGCTGCAGTGCACGGCGGCCCGCCCGCTGGTCGCCGGCAGCACCTGTGTGCGGTCGGCCTGCTCGATCGTGATCGCCGGCGACTCGCGCAGGAACTTGGAGAACCCGAGCCGCTCCCACGGACCGGAGGCGTAGGCCACCCGCAACGTCGTGCCGGCGAACCCGTGCGCGGGCACGAAGAACGTCTCCTGCAGGTAGTCGAAGCCGGCGAACACCGCCAGGTAGTCGTACGCCAGGTTGTCGCTCGGGCCCACCGCGGCCTGCACCAGCTCGGTCAGCGTGAACCGCGGGTCCTCGCCGGCGCCGTCGAAGGTCAACCGGGCGCTCGGCTCGAAGCCGAGCGCACGGATGCGCAGCAGCGCGGCCACCGCCACGTACAGCTTGACCGTCGAGGCCGCGTTCCAGTCGCCGACCTCGGTCCCCGTGCCGCGCCAGTCGTAGCGCCGCTCGGCGAGCACCTGGGTGCGCGCGTCGTCGAGGTCCAGTTCCACCACGTAGGCCAGGAACCCGCCGGACGGCGGAGCGAAACCCGCGGCCGTCAACCGCGCGGGGAGCAACTCGTGGTCGATCTCCGGGGGCGCCGCCGGCGGGGATGGGACGACGGGCTCCGCGTCGACTCCGGACGTCGACGGACCTTGGCTCGTCCCGGGCTCCGGGACCGCGCCGTCCGCGACGGCGGCGGGGCCGCCGAGCCGGGCTTCCGCACCGAGCGGTCCGAGGCACGCGCCGGGGTCGATCCACCACGGCAGCAGGGCCGCGGCGACCACCACCTGCGTCACCCGACCGATGGGAACGGGTCGCACCACGCCGGGCATCCTACCCGCGTGGCTCGTGGGACGCCACCGGCGACCCGGCCGCCGACCCGCCGGGAGCGCCGCTAGCGGCT
>CAZMRP010000135.1:4055-9656 GCA_964568275.1 uncultured Myxococcales bacterium | reverse complement strand
GCTGCAGGTCGGCCCGCCCGTCCACGCCCCGATAGCGCGGAGCCGGCTCGGGGGCCGGCGGGGCGGCGCCGGGCAGCGGGTCGGCCGTCGCGACCACGCCGGCCAGCATCAGGCAGGCCGGGGCCAACAACCGGATCGGGACGGGTTCCATGCGCGTCGCTCCTTGCCGCCTCAACCGCAGGCCGGGCAGGCCGGACCGTCGGCACCGACGATGTACTTCTCGACCATGCGTGCCGGGTGGTAGCTCTGCTTGGCCTGCCGCAGGCCCGGGTCGTCCAGGTCCTCCTCGCGGTTGATCCACTCGAGGTGCGCGAACTCCTCGCGCACGAACCACTGGTTGACCACCTGGTACAGACCCGGGACGGTCGCGTCGGCCTTCTCGAAGTGCTGGACCGCCATCGTCGGGGACAGCAGCTCGCCGACGGCGAACCCGCGGATCGCGCCGTCGACGCGGACGGCACCGCCGCGCAGTCCGAGCAGCTCCCAGGCGGCGAACGCCTCGCGCACCGCGTCGGCCTCGGCGTGCAGCTCGAACTCCTCGCCGCAGTCGCGCGTCCGGCACCACTCCTCGAGGAACGCGGCGCATTCGGCCAGCACCGGCCCCGCGATCCGCTCGTAGCGGCAGTCGTAGGCCGCCAGGCAGCGCCGGACCCGGTTGCGCTTGGTGAAGTACTTCCGGCCCGGCAGCTCGATCAGGTCGGCGGTCCGGTAGACGTAGTCGCTCGCCGCGCGGTGCACCTCGACCCGCCGGCCCCGACGCTCCAGCTCCCGCGCCAGCGGCTCGGGCACCAGCCGCAAACCGGCCGCCGGACCGCGCGCCTCGCGGACCCAGCGCAGCAGCCGCTCGGCCGAAGCCGGCGGATCCGCCACGCCCAGCGGCGGCAACGCATAGGGCGGGCAGCGGTCGGAATCCACGACGAACGCCAGGCCGCCGTCGAACGCCGCCACCGAGACGGGCAGCGTGCGTCGCCAGACCCACAGGCAGGCGAAGGTCAGGTCGGAGATCTCGCCCGGCGCACGCGCCAGCACCGCCCGCACCGTCTCCCGATCGGCGAGCTCGAGCGGTCGGAAGGCCGGGAACGACGGCATCGTCCGGGACGAGAAGACGGTCGTGGCAAGCTGCTCCACCCGGGCTCCCGCACCCCCCGCCCACGACAGCCGGCGCCCGGCTCGGGACGCCCGGAACCGCCGGGATCGGAATGCTGCCATCCGGCCGGCGCGCACGCAAGCGCCGCCGGAACGCCGGCGCCCGCCGAGGCCACGTGGAGGTTGCCCCGGCGCGCCGTGCGCCGTATTCTCTCCCCGTGCGGAGCAGCGGACCGAACCGGCGGGGGGGCAGGACGCGGCGGACGTGGACGGCGGCGGCCGTCCTGCTGCCGGCGGCGCTCGCCGCCTCCGCCTGCGACGACGCCTCGTCCGGCGACCCCTGCGCGGGGGTCGACTGCTCCGGGCACGGGGTGTGCCACACCGATGGGATCTGGCCGCTCTGCGCCTGCGACCCGGGCTGGCTCCCCTCGGGCCGCTGGTGCGTCCCGGGGAGCGACGTCGGCGCCGACGGCGATGCGGACGCCGGGGAGGTCTCGCGCACCTGCGGAGACGGCGTGGTGGACCTGACCGAGGAGTGCGACGACGGCAACGCCGTCGAGGACGACGGCTGCACCTCACGCTGCACCTACTCGTGCCACGTCGCCGCGGACTGCGAGGACGGCAACGAGTGCACCGAGGACCTGTGCCTGACCAACGCCGTCGGTCGGGCCTGCTCCTCCGGGCCGACGCGGATCGGCGAGACGTGCGACGACGGCAACGACTGCACGAACGAGGAAGTCTGCACGAGCGACGGCGAGTGCGTCGGCAGCCCGGCGCCGACCGACACGCTGTGCGACGACGGCCTGTTCTGCAACGGCGCCCCGGACGTCTGCGACGGCTCCGGCGGCTGCGTGCCGATGTCGATGCCGCCCTGCCCCGTGGCCGACTGCGTGGCGGGCTGCGACGAGGCGACCGACGCGTGCCTGCCGGCCGGCGAGGACGCGCCCTGCCGGCCGGCGGCCCACCAGTGCGACGTCCCGGAGCTCTGCGACGGCACCTCCACCACCTGCCCGACGGACGCGCTCGCCCCGAGCGGCACGGCCTGCGACGACGGCAACGCCTGCACCGACGGCGACCACTGCGACGACGCGGGGACCTGCGTCTCGGGCGGCAACATCTGCTGACCGCTCGCGCCGACCCGACACGACGACTTGCCCGCCGCGCCCGGCTGCGGCAACCTGCGGTCGACGGAGGTCGCGTGCCCGATGCGTGAGTTCGACGTCCTGGTGCTCGGCGGGGGGCCGGCCGGCTGCCGCGCGGCCATCGAGTCCGCCCGTCTGCGTCCCGGCACCCGGGTCGCGCTGGTGGAGCGGATGGCGGTCGTCGGCGGGGTCTGCGTCAACACCGGGACGATCCCCAGCAAGACGCTGCGCGAGGCGGTGCTGTACCTGGCCGGCTACCGCCAACGCGCCTACTACGGCCGCGACTACCGGATCAAGGAGCCGATCACCCAGGCCGACCTGACCGAACGGACCCAGCACGTGATCGAGGCCGAGCTGCGCGTGCTCCAATCGCAGCTCGGCCGCGTCGGCGTCGAGCTGATCTCCGGGGACGCCCGGTTCGTCGGGCCGCACGAGGTCGAGATCGCGAGCTGCACCTGTCGCGCGACCGACCGGGTGCGGGCCGAGACGATCGTCGTCGCGACCGGCTCGGAAGCGCTCCGGACCCCCGGAATCCCCTACGACGGCCGCACGGTGATCGTGCCGGACGACCTGTACCGGCTGGAGCGGCTGCCGCGGTCGATGACCATCGTCGGCGGCGGCGTGATCGGCTCGGAATACGCGTCGATCTACGGCCTGGCCGGCGTGGCCGTGACGCTCGTCGACGCCCGGCCGCGGCTGCTGGAGTTCCTCGACGCCGAGATCCGCGACCTCTGCGTGGCCGAGATGCAACGCAACGGCGTGACCTTCGCCCTCGGCCGCACGCCGGACCGCGTCGAGACCCTCCCCGACGGGCGCGTGCGCACGACCTTTCGCGAGGGGGGCGAACTGGTCTCGGACCTGCTGATGACCGCCGCCGGACGCACCGGCAGCGTCGCCTCGTTGAACCTGCCCGCCGCGGCCCTCGCCGCCGACTCCCGAGGACGCATCGCCGTCGACGCCTGCTTCCGCACGTCCCAACCGCACGTCTTCGCCGCGGGCGACGTGATCGGTTTCCCGAGCCTCGCCTCGGCGGCCACCGAACAGGGCCGCGTGCTCGCCGCCGTCGCCGCCGGTCGGACCGCCCCGCCCCTGTCGCGCCTGCTGCCGCTCGGAATCTACACCGTGCCCGAGCTGGCGGCGGTCGGGCGCACCGAGGCGGCGCTGGCCCGCGCCGGCGTACCCTACGCCGCGTCGCGCGCCCGCTGGTCCGAGGTGTCGCGCGGGCACATCGCCGGGGACGAGGTCGGCCTGCTCAAGCTGCTGTGGCATCGCGAGACCCGCGAGATCCTCGGCGTCCACATCGTCGGCGAGAGCGCCGCCGAGCTGGTCCACCTCGGACACGCCGTGATGGCCCTCGGCGGCACCGTCGACTACTTCGTCGAGTCGGTGTTCAACTATCCGACGCTCGCGCAGGCCTACAAGCTGGCCGCGGACGAGATCCCCCCGCGAACGACGAACCCCGCCGCGAAGGATGCCTGACCGAAAAAGCCGCGCTCAACGACGGCGGCGGACGAGGGCGAGACCGGCGAGCAGCGCGAGCGGGAACCAGGACCCGGCGGAACCTCCGGGCACCGAACAGCCGCAACCCGTGACGGCGTACCCGTCCGAGTGCGACAGGTCGTCCTCCGCACCCGGCGTCCCCCGACCCTCCCCCGTGGCCCACGGACCGCCCGGAACCTCCTCGGGCAGCTCGGTGCCGGCCATCCGGACCCAATCCCGCGGGGCATCGACCGGCTCGTCCCCACCCCCTTCGAGCGTTCCCGTCCGCTCAGGTGGCAGCGTGACGTCGCCGACGGGCGGCTCGAACAGACCGGACGCCCCGACCGGCTCGTCGGCCGGCGGTGCCTCCACGTCGTCGTCCGCGCCGTCGTCCGGAGCGCCGCCCGGAAGCCCGGGCAGGTCCATCGGCTCGTCGCGGACCGGCACCTCCGGAGGAACGTCGCCGGGAGGCGCCACCGACCCGGAACCGCAGGCGTCCGCCTCGAAGATCATCAGCATCGCCCAGCTGCCACGACGATCCAGCGCCACACCCTCGCCCCACGCCGTCTCGCTCGGCGGCAGGCCGTCGTCCACCGAGCCCGCCACGACCGCATGGGCGGCCATCAGCAGCTTCCAGACGCAGGTGTTGCTCGTCCGTCCGATGTCCCCCAACGGGATGACGATGACATGCTCGGCCACGCCGCCGAGGTCGTCCGACCCGTACGGGAATCGACCGACCATCGGCTCGTGCGTCGCCGTCAGCGGCATCGCCCCAAAATCCTCGCCGACCCACAGGTGCGTCTCGAGCAGCTCCCAGCCGGCAATGACCTCGTAGCGCACGGCCAGCGCCTCGTCCGCAATCTCCGCGCAGACCCGACCGACGACCGTCGTTCGACCCGCGAGCAGATCCCGGCAGGACTCGGGCAATCCCTCGGCCAGGTCGACGGCAACGAGCGAGAACTCCGCCGTCCCCTGCTGCTCCGCTTCCGCGCAGCCGAGCGCGAGCCCGAGCGCCGCCGGCCAACATAGAACCCGCCGAACCCGATTCTGCCGCCCCCCTGTTCCTGATGCACGCATACTGTTTTCCCCTTTCCTTTCCATGTATTACCTCGTGTCCGAATGCGACGGACCCGAGGAGGGTGGGACACTAACACACAAGACCTACTAGTGTATAAATATCCGACATCGGTTCCCTGCAAGGAATTCGGCCGACCCGGGGAACCACCATTCGTGCGAGCAGTGGTGTCGGGTCCCGCGAGGGGCCGTTTTGGGGTCCACGCCCCGCAAGGAGGAGAAGCCATGGCGCGTCGAGTCCTAGGGTGCCTGTCCATCCTGTGCTGGGTTGCCGCCGGCTGCGGTGACGACGATTCGGGCACGCCGGTGTGCGGCAACGGAACCGTCGAGTCGCCCGAGGAGTGCGACGACGGAAACACCACCGACGGCGACGGCTGCTCCGCAGTGTGTGCGGTCGAGGTCGCGCCGGTCTGCGGCGACGGCACCGTCGACACCGGCGAGGAGTGCGACGACGGGAATACCACCGACGGCGACGGCTGTTCCGCCGACTGCACCGTCGAGGTCGAACCCGCCTGCGGCGACGGCACCGTCGACACCGGCGAGGAGTGCGACGACGGGAATACCACCGACGGCGACGGCTGCTCCGCCGAATGCACCATCGAGGTCGAGCCGGTCTGCGGCGACGGCACCGTCGACACCGGCGAGGAGTGCGACGACGGAAACACCACCGACGGCGACGGCTGCTCCGCCGAATGCACCATCGAGGTCGAGCCGGTCTGCGGCGACGGCACCGTCGACACCGGCGAGGAGTGCGACGACGGAAACACCACCGACGGCGACGGCTGCTCCGCCGAATGCACCATCGAGGTCGAGCCGGTCT
>CAZMRP010000135.1:0-3955 GCA_964568275.1 uncultured Myxococcales bacterium | reverse complement strand
GAGGAGTGCGACGATGCCAACGACGTCGACACCGACGACTGCCCGACCACCTGTCTGTCGGCCGTCTGCGGCGACGGGTTCCTGTGGGCGGGCCGCGAGGCGTGCGACGACGGCAACACCGCCGACGGCGACGGCTGCTCCGCCGAATGCGCGCTCGAGACCTGCGGCGACGGCGTCGTGGACCCGGGCGAGGAGTGCGACGACGGCAACGCGCTCAACACCGACGAGTGCCTGAACGTCTGCCTGCTGCCGACGTGCGGCGACGGCTTCGTCCGCGAGTCGGCCGAGGAATGCGACGACGGCAACCTGACGGGCGCCGACGGCTGCAGCCCGCTGTGCATGTTCGAGGTCTGCGGCAACGGCGTGGTGGACCCGGGCGAGGCGTGCGACGACGGCAACCTGACGGACGCCGACGGCTGCGACGCCGACTGCACGATCTCGGAGCTCGCGTGCTACACCGTGGAGCCGCTGCTGCTCGCCGTCTCCGTGGACGGCACGCTGACGGTCCACGGCCTGATGTTCGACTCGACGGTCACCCTGCTCCTCACCCGCAACGTCACCGGCGACACCTTGACCCTCACGCCCACCACCATCGCCGCCGACGGCACGGCGCTCACGGTCGACGTGGCGGCCGGAACGATCCCGGACGGCACCTGGGCGGTCCAGGTCGTGGGCGCAACCGTCACCGCGGACTGCCCCGGCTGGCTGCGCGTCACCGCGCTGGACCCGCCGACGGTCCTCGACGTGGTGCCCGCCGTGGCGTGGGAAGGGCTCGCCGGCGACGGCGTGCTGTCCGACGAGACGGTCACGATCGTCGGCACCGACTTCCGCATCACCCCCGTCGTGCGCTGGACCCTGGTGAGCGACGCCTCGGTCTCCTTCGAGTCCTCGTACGTGGTCTGGATCTCCGCCACCCAGCTCGTCGCGGTCTGCCCCTCGGAGTCGGAGCGGATGCCGCCGGGCGACTACTACGTCGACGTGATCAACCCGGAGGGGCTGGGCGCCCGCTGGCTGGCCGCCGACGGCACGGCGATGCTGTTCGAGGTCACGACGGTGCCGGGACCGATGATCACGGCGATCTCGCCCGAACGGGGGGCGGTCAGCGCGACGGTCGCCCTGACCGTGTCGGGCAACTACTTCCAGTCGGGCGCCGAGGTCTCCTTCGAGCTGCCCGACGGGACCCGGACCGCCCTGGCCACCACCTTCGTCTCGGCCAACGAGCTGCAGGCGACGGTCCCGGCCACGGTGTTCGTGCTGGGACTCTACCCCGTGTGGGTCACCAACCCCGACGGCCGCGAGGACGTGTACTACGTCTATCAGGTGACCGAATCGGCGGCCGGGCACTTCAACGCGCCGTTCGAGACGGTCGACGGGAGCGTGCTCGCGACGGGCCGCGAACGCCTCGACGCCGTGCACGGCTTCGACGTGTACGGCGGCTCGCACCTCTACGCCGTCGGCGGCATCGATGCCGCGGACGCGGCGCGCGACGACGTCGAGCGCGCCCCGGTGACGCTGTTCGGCACGCCCGGCGTCTGGGCGCCCCTGGAGCAGTGGGGCGGGGCCACCTCCCCGCGCGTGACCAACGTGCTGAGCACCCCGCGCAACGGCGTGTCGGTGGTGCGCGTGGGCGCGTACCTGTACGCCATGGGCGGCTCCGCGGCCGACACCAACGTCGCCGCCTCCGTGCCGGCCCTGGCGACCGTCGAGCGCGCGCAGATTCTCGGCTACGACACCATGCCGCGCATCCGCCTCCCGATTGCCCGAGGCGGCAGCGGGCTGCCGTTCGGCACCTGGTACTACCGCGTCACCGCCGTCGGCCCGTGGGGCGAGAGCCTCCCCTCCCAGGAGATGCAGGTGCTCAACGCCTCGGGCGTGATCGACGTCTGCTGGCACCCGGTGACCGGGGCGACCGGCTACAACGTCTACCGCAACCCGGCCGCCGACGGCCGCGCGGGGACGGTCCGGCTGCTGGCCGCCGAGGTCGCGGCCCCGTGCTTCGCCGACGACGGGCGCGGCGACGAGCAGCCGGCCCCCGGCCACCTGGCCGGCACCGTGCTCGCCGGCGGCAGCCTCGCCCTGGGCACCTGGATCTACCGCGTCACCGCCGTGGTCGGCGGCCGCGAGACCCTGGCCGGCTACCGCGAGTTCGTCACCCTGACCGCCGCCGGCGACCAGAGCATCCACCTCGACTGGGACCCCGTCCCCGGCGCGACCTACAACCTCTACCGCTCCGCCGCCGCCGTCTCCGCCGTCGCGGGCGACGAGGCGACGTTCCTGCTGGTCGCCGACCTCGCCACCGACGAGTACACCGACGACGGCGCCCTGACCGTCGACCTCGACCTCCCCGCCCCGGACGGCGTGCGGCCGCTGCCCCCCGGCAGCCTCGGCCGCTGGACCGCCGCCGCCTCGATGGTCCATCCGCGCGAGGGCGCCGACGCCGTGGCGCTCACCGTCCCGAGCGGCACGGAGACCGACCCGGATCACACGTACATCTACGTGGTCGGCGGCCGGCCCAGCAACTCCGGTACCGGCTACCACCGCACCACGGAGCGGGCCGAGGTGCTGGCCGACGGCACCCTGGGCGCCTGGGCCGTGGAAACCTCGCTGCTCAACACGGCCCGCGCCTTCTTCCCCCTCCTCACCAGCTGGAACCGCGACGTGACGCCGTACCCGCCGCCGCCCGAGGAGCGGCCGTGCGACGACCTGGACGGCGACGGACACGACGCCGAATGGTGCGGCGGCGACGACTGCGACGATACCGACCCCGACGTCCACCCCGGCGCCACCGAACTGTGCGGCGACGGCATCGACCAGGACTGCGACGGGATCGACCCGTCCTGCGACTGCACCTCCCCGGACGTCGACGGCGACGGGTACGACCGCCCGGAGTGCGGCGGCGACGACTGCGACGACACCGACCCCGACATCCACCCCGGCGCCGTCGAGGTCTGCGGCGACGGCATCGACCAGGACTGCGACGGCTTCGACCTGCGCTGCGACTGCCCGGTCGACGCCGACGGCGACGGGCACGACGTCTACGAGTGCGGCGGCGACGACTGCGACGACACCGACCCCGACATCCACCCCGGCGCCGTCGAGATCCTCTGCGACGGCATCGACCAGAACTGCGACGGCCTGGACGATTGCCTGGTGTACGCAACCCGACCGGCCGTCTCCCCCATCGACTGGAGCCGGCGCCTCTACCAGCCGACGATCCCCGAGACCCGGGTCCTGCCGCTGCCCGTCCCGCGCGCCAGCCTGGCCACCGAGCCGATCTACCTGATCGCCTGCCAGGGCGACGACGCCTTCACGACGACCGGCGGCGGCAACACGGGCCTCACGACCTTCGAGATCGTCCCCGTCACCGTCGGCACCGGCGCGCTCGGCAGCTGGACCACCCAGACCCAGGGGCTCCCCGCCGGCGCCGGCCGCGCCGTCTACGGTCACGGCGCCTTCGTCTTCGCCGACTACGTCTTCGTGCTGCCCGGCGTCTCCTCCGAACGTCTCGGGGACGAGCCGACCCCGCAGACCTCCACCGTCATGCGTTTCCCGTTCGACATCGACGCCACCGACCCCGCCGCGGTCCTCGGCATGGTCCAATCCTCGGCATCGACCTTCGCCGACCCGCGCGGCTACTACGGCTACAGCCGCCTCAACGGCACCATCTTCGCCATCGGCGGCAACGACGGCACCGGACCCATCGACTCCCTGGAGAGCATCGCCGAGTAGCACCCTGCCGCCCGCGACTCGACCGCTGCACCGTCTCCAGCAGCCTCCCGGCAGTGTCGGGTGCGACGTTCGCGGCCGGCTCGTCGACCGGCAGGGCGCGCACCTTCCCGCGCCGCGCCGCGGCATCGGCCGCGACCCGCCATGGGGAGCACGGTCGGTGTTCGAGCTCAGCGCCGGCGCGCGCGACCGCGCCGCACGAGGCCCGCCGCCAGGGCCAGCAGGCCGA
>CAZMRP010000134.1:0-9684 GCA_964568275.1 uncultured Myxococcales bacterium | reverse complement strand
GGCACGAAGTCGCGCCGCGGCCACCGGGTTCTGCTCCATAGGATCCTGGACGACAACCAGAACCACCTCGGCCCGCTCCAGGTTGTCGCAGCTCGCGGTGGAGCGGGTGGTTCCGTACAGTCCGTCGAGCGCGTGGAGTTCGGCCTCGGCCGCCGCGGCGGCGAGGCAGCCAGCGGTGCCGCCGGCGGCACGCGCCAGTTGCGCGGCCCAGGCGGCCTCCTCGGCGGCCAGGTCGCCGCCGACGCCCACCAGCACCGAGCCCTTCGCGGCCTTCAGGCCCTCCGCGGCCGCACGCAGCGCCTCGTCCCAGGTCGCCGCCACGAGTTTGCCGTCCTTGCGGACCATCGGCGAGGAGAGCCGCTCGGCGCCCCACAAGTGGGTGTTGCCGAAGCGCCCCAGCGCGCACAGGTACTGCCGCTGCGCGCCGTCGTCCTCCGGCGGCCGCACCGCCGTGCCGAACTCGTTGCGCGTCACCTTGATCGGGCACGCCTCCCCGCACAGCTGGCAGATCGTCGCCACCTCGACCTCCGGCGCGAAGCACTGCGCCGGATCGTTGAAGGCGATGGCGCCGGTCGGGCAGGCGTCGACGCAGTTGCCGCAGGAGATGCAGTCGGTCTTGACCAGCGGTCGACCCATCGTCGGCTGGATCACCGTCTCGAAGCCGCGATGGACCAGTCCCAGCGCCGAGATCCCCAGCACGTCGCCGCAGGTGCGGATGCACTTGGTGCACAGGATGCACTTGTTGGCGTCGAGCGTCAGGAACGGGTGCGAGGCATCGCTGCGGCGGCGGAAGGTCGCGCCGGAGATGGTGTCCGGGACGGCGTAGCGATCGGCCAACGCCCGCAGCTCGCAATCGTCCTGCGCGAAGCAGCCGCAGCGCAGGCAGCGCTCGGTCTCCTGGCGGGTCTCGTGGTCGGCCAGCGTGAACTCCACCTCGTCGAAGATCTTGATCCGCTCATCGACCGGCAACTCGCCCTGCTTGGCGCGCGCGACGGCCGGCATCTCCGGCAGGTCGCTGCGGGTCAGCTTGCCGAAGTTGTCGCGCGCGGCGGCGAACGTCGCGTGCGGTCCGACCGCCTCGCCGGTCTCCAGCCAGTGCTGGATCGCCAGCGCGGCGCGCCGTCCGTGGGCGATGGCATCGATGGCCACGGCGGGGCCGGTGACGGCGTCGCCGCCGGCGAACACCCCGGCGAGGTTCGTCGCCAGGCTCTTGTCGTCGGCCACGATGGTGCCCCACTTGGTGGCGCCCACGGCACCGTCCCCGGCGGCGAGGCCGCCCAGGTCGACGGACTGGCCGATGGCGGCGATGGCGTAGTCGCAGCCGACGAGGTGGTCGCTGTTCGGCACCGGCACGGGGCGCCGGCGGCCGCTGGCGTCGGGCTCGCCGAGCTGCATCTTGCGGCAGGTCAGGCCGAGGAACTTCTCGCCCTCGGTCGCCACGGCGATCGGCGCGATCAGGTACTCGATACGAATCCGCTCGTGCTCCGCCGCCTCGATCTCCTCGGCGTTGGCCGGCATCTCGGCGCGGGTGCGGCGGTACAGGATCGTGACGTGGGCGGCGCCGAGGCGCAGGGCGGTGCGGGCGGCATCGATCGCCGTGTTGCCGCCGCCGACGACGCAGATCTGGCGGCCGGCGAAGTCGTAGGCCTTGTGGTGCTTGACGTCGTTGAGGAAGTCGACCCCGGGAATGACCCGCGGGTGGTTCTCGTCCTTGATCTGGGCCGCGGAGCCCTTCTGGGCGCCGACGGCGAGGTACACGGCGTCGAACTGCTTGCGCAGCTCGGTGAGCCGCGCCGCGTCCACGACCTTGGCGTTGAGCTGCACGTCGACCCCGAGCTTGAGGATCTGCCCGATCTCGCGATCGAGGCGGTCCTGGGGCAGGCGGTAGTCGGGGATGCCCCAGCGCAGCATGCCGCCCAGCTTGTCCTGGGCCTCGAACAACGTCACCGCGTGCCCGGCCAGCCGCAGGTAGTAGGCGGCGGTGAGCCCCGCCGGTCCGCCGCCGACGATCGCCACGCGCTTGCCGCTGTCGTCCCCCGGCTGTTCCGGGTAGGGCGCGTCGAGCCAGGCGTCGGCCACGGCGCGCTTGACCATGTTGATGCCGACCGGCGTGTCGAGGATCTGCCGCCGGCAGACGTCCTCGCAGCGCCGGACGCAGACGCGTCCGCAGACCACCGGCAGCGGGTTGCGCTGGCGGATCGTGCGCACCGCGCCGAGGTAGTCGCCCTGCCTGGCCTGGGCCAGGTAGCGTTGCACGTCGACGCCGGCGGGGCACCCCTTGACGCACGGCGCGATGCAGTCCGCCGGGTGGTTGGAGAGGATCAGCTCGAGCGCCGTCTTGCGGGCGCTCTCGACCCGGGGCGTCTGGGTCTGCACCACCATCCCGTCGCCGACGGGGGTGGAGCAGCCGGGCATCAGCTTGTTCATCCCCTGAACCTCGACCACGCAGACGTAGCACGAGGTGTACGGGGGCAGGCCCGGCTCGTGACACAGCGTCGGGATGCGGTCGGCCAGGCCGTTCCGCTTCGCGACGTCCAGGATCGTCTCGCCCGCCCGGGCCTCGAACGATTCGCCGTCCAGCTGGATCTTCACGGTTGACACGATGGTCCCTCCGCGCCCGTCAGACCTTGGCGATCGCGCCCTGGTTGCAGGTCGCGATGCAGCGTCCGCACTTGATGCACTTCTCGAGCACGATCTCGTGGGGCTTCTTGCGTTCGCCGACGATGGCGCTCGACGGGCACGCCTTCGAGCACAGCGTGCAGCCGTTGCACTTGTCGGCGAGGATGACGTAGCTGACCAGCGCGTTGCAGGAGTGCGCCGGGCAGCGCTTCTCCCGGATGTGCGCCTCGTACTCCTCGCGGAAGTACTTGACGGTGGTCAGCACCGGGTTGGGCGCGGTCTGGCCCAGGCCGCACAGCGAGGACTGCTTGACCTTCTGGCCCAGGTCGAGCAGGCGATCGATGTCCTCGGGCTCGCCGTGTCCCGCCGTGATCCGCTCGAGGATCTCCAGCATCCGTTTGGTGCCGATGCGGCAGAACGTGCACTTGCCGCAGGACTCGGCCTGGGTGAACGACAGGAAGTAGCGCGCCACCTCGATCATGCAGGTGGTGTCGTCCATCACGACCATGCCGCCGGAGCCCATGATCGCCCCGGTGGCCGTGATGTTCTCGTAGTCGATCGGGATGTCGCACATCGCGGCGGGAATGCAGCCGCCGGACGGGCCGCCGAGCTGCACGGCCTTGAACGTGCGGCCGGGGCCGACGCCGCCGCCGATCTCCTCCACCAGCTGCCGGATCGGCATCCCCATCGGGATCTCGACCAGCCCGCCGCGCTGGACCTTGCCGGCCAGCGCGAAGACCTTGGTCCCCTTGCTGCGCTCGGTGCCCATCGCGGCGAACGCCGCGCCGCCCTCCAGCAGGATCCACGACAGGTTGGCGAAGGTCTCCACGTTGTTGATGTTGGTCGGCCGGCCCCACAGGCCGGAGACCGCGGGGAACGGCGGCCGGAAGCGCGGCATCCCGCGCCGTCCCTCGATCGACGCCATCAGCGCCGTCTCCTCGCCGCAGACGAACGCGCCCGCCCCCTCCTTGATGTGGACGTCGAACGAGTAGCCGCTGCCCAGGATGTTCGTTCCCAGATGGCCCGCCTCCTCGGCCATCTCGATCGCCGCGCGCAGCCGGACCAGCGCCTTGGGGTACTCGGCCCGGCAGTACACGATGCCGTGGGTCGCGCCGACGGCATAACCGCAGAGCGTCATCCCCTCGAGCACCGAGAACGGGTCGCCCTCGAGCACCGAGCGGTCCATGAAGGCGCCGGGGTCGCCCTCGTCGGCGTTGCAGATCACGTACTTCTCGCCGGGCGGCTGGGCGGCCACGAACTGCCACTTCTTGCCGGTGGGGAAGCCGCCGCCGCCGCGCCCGCGCAGCCCCGACTTGATCACCTCGTCGATCACCTCGGCCGGCTTCATCCGCAGCGCCTTCCGCAGCGCCTGGTAGCCGCGGGTCTCGAGGTACTGCGGGAGCGAGCCCGGATCGATCGAGCCGCAGCGCGAAAGCACGATCCGCTTCTGGTGCTTGAGCGTCCCGTCGGCGTCGGTCCCCTCGTCGGTGCGCAGCAGGTGCGCCGCGACCTGCGGGTCGGACTCCTCGCCGAGCGCCAGCCGTTCCGCCAGCTCCGGCGTCATGTCCGCGTACAGCCGCCGCACGCCGTTCTCGCGCAGCTCGACCAGCGGCTCGCGGTAGCACAAACCGATGCAGCCGGTCTCGGTGACGTCCACCTCGAGCTTCTTCTCCGCCACCACCTGCTGCAGCCGGGCCAACAGCTTGTTGGCGCCCGCCGCCACTCCGCAGGTGGCCGTGCCCACCACCAGTTGCCGACTCATGACGACTTGGCCTCCGTCCGCGTCTTCTTGAGCAGGGTCGTCACCTTGCGCGGGGTGAGCGTCCCGTGCGTGTCGTCGTTGACCATGATCACCGGCGCCAGCGAGCAGCAGCCGACGCAGTTGACGACCTCGAGCGTGAACAGCAGCTCGGCGTCGGTCTCGCCGCGCTTGATCTTCAGCGCATCCTCGATCGCCACCTCGAGGTCCTGCGAGCCGTTGACGTGGCAGGCGGTGCCGTCGCACAGCTTCAGCACGTACTTGCCGCGCGGCGTCAGCCGGAACTGCTTGTAGAACGTGACGATGCCGTAGATCTCGGAGACCGGCACCCCGGTCACACCCGCGATCTCCTCCATCGCCCGCTCCGGCACGTAGCCGTACGCCTCCTGGGCCGCCTGCAACAGGGGGATCACGTCCCCCGCGCGACCCGCGGTCATCCACAGCGCCCTGGCGAACGAGTTGCCCGTCTGCTGCATCATGCCCGACCTCGCTCTCCGGCCTGCTCGAACGGCACGACCTTCAGCTCGCGCACCCGCACCACTCCTTCCAGCGGCCGGATGCGCTCCGCGACCACCCGCCGCAGATGGCCCGCGTCCGGCCCCTGCAGCAGCAGCACCAGCCGGCGCCCGTCGGCGGCGCCGTCGATCTCCAGCACCTCGTCCAGCACGTACAGCCGCACGTAGAGATCCGGCAGCGCCGGTGGATGGACGTCGACCACCAGGTACGACACCGCCCGCCCGGCGGCCCGGCGGTACTCCGGGTCGTCGCCGTGCTCCCGCACGTAGCCCTCGAGGAACCCGCGCAGCTCGTCGGCCGGCAGCGGCGCCCGGGTCGCCACCAGCTCGTGCGACTTCACCCCGGCCCGGCCCGCGAGCTCCCGACGCCCCCACGCCTCGAGCTCCGCCTCGGCGACCCCCTGCAGCCGCAGCACCAGCGCGAACCGCTCGTCGCGCACCGCGTCGCAGACCGCCACGCCGGGCGCCGCGGCCAGCGCCGCGCGGAGCTCCGCCGGGTCGACCGTCCGGTCCAGCTCGACCAGCACCCAGGCGGCGGGAGCCGCCGGAGCCGCCGGTCCAGCCGCCGGGGCCGGGCGAGCCGGCGCGACGTCCTTCGAGCCCGCCAGGTCGCGCACCTGCGCCGCCAGCCGCTCGGGCTCCACCGGCTGCACCACGCAGGCCTCGCCGCCCCAGCGCTTGACCAGCTCGGCCATCGCTGCCGCCGTCGCCTCCGGCGCGGCCACCACCACCCGGAGCCCCGGGTGACGGGACTTGAGCAGCGCCAGCAGCTTCGTCCCGTCGATGTCGGGCAGCGCGGCCTCCGTCACGACGGCCTGGAACGGCGCGCCCGACCGCGCCTGCCGCTCCACCGCGTACAGCGCCGCGAGCCCGTCCGCGGCCTCGCCGCTCTCCAACCCCAGCCGTCCGAGCGCCGCGACCAGCCGGCGTCGCGCCGCCACCTCGTGGTCCACCACCAGCACCCGCGCTCCCATCTGCTCGCCTCCTCGATGCGACCCGCGTCGGGCACGCCCGACGGCCGCGCCGCCACCACCCCGGTCGACCCGCGCGGGGGCCGGCGCACGGCCCGCCTCCGCACAACGTCCGTCGACAACGCTCGCGAGCGGCGCGACCCCTGCCGCGCCTCCTCGCCGCCCCCCTGGCCGTGGAACGCCCACCGGCGTTACAGGTCCCGGCCGTACACCAGAACCGCGGGCGGATCAAGGGGTGTCGGGCCCGGGCGGACATCGCCGGTCGCCGCACGATAACAAGGGAATTCCGCGCCGGCTACTCGCCGAACAGGTCCTCGTCCAGCGGGTTCTTCTCGGTGGGCAGCGTCGAGCCGTCGGGGGCGTCGCGGCGGACGTACAACCCCCGCCACGTCGTCACCTCGGAGGCCTCGCGCACGAAGATCCGGACCTCGTTCGAGCCGCCGCGCAGCGGCAGCTCGACGGCGAACTCCACGCGGTTGACCGCCGAGGCCCGGTAGTTCTCGTAGAACACCTTGGCGTCGCCGACGAACACCTGGAGGTCGAGGATCGGGGAGTCGTCCTCGACGATGCCGGCCAGCCGGCCGGTCTCGCCCCGCACGGCCAGCGGGGCCTCGAAACTCACGAACCGCGGCTGGACGTTGCCCGGCGCCGCGACGAAGGTCACGGTCTGCGCCGGGGCGCCGGACACCGCGCGCACCGCGTCCTCGGGGACCCAGCCGGCATGCCCGCTCGGCAGCTCGACCCGCGCCCACCCCGGAAGTACGTGCGTCCGGGCGAGACGGGCGGAGGCGTCGAGCGTGCCGACGACGCGACCCTCGTCGCCGGGAGTCTCCCGCAGCTCGAGCGGCACGGCGCGGGGCTGGACGCTCCCGGGGCGCGCCTCGGGCGCCGCCTCCGGCGGCCCGGCCACCGGGAAGGCGATCCGCTCGGCGACGAAGTCCCGCGTCTCGAAGTCGGTGATGCTGAACTCCAGCGTGAACTCCGACTCCTCGTACGGCGCCTTCAACTCCAACTCGAACGTCGCCGTCGCGCGCTCGCCCGGCTGCAGCGGCGCCAGCTTGGCGCGTCCGGTGCGGATGAACACGAACTCGCCCGACTTGTTGCGGATCGAGGCGACGGGCTCGAGCGACGGGGCCTCGCCGCGGTTCTCGACGTCGAGCACCAGACGGACGACCTCGCCGCGCTGGATCCGCCCGTCGCCGTTGCCGGAGACGTCGTCGGCCACCGAGACCCCGTAGGCGAACAACGGATGGCCGGCGTCGCTCAGCTCGATGCGGAACTCCACCGGCTCGATCGCCGGCCCCCCCTCGGCCTCGAACTCGAACCGTACCGGATCGATGCGCCGCACGGCGTGCTCCGGGACCTTGGTCTCCACCGTCCAACTCGCCTCGGCCCCCGGCGCGAGGCGCCCGAAGGGGAACTCGCGATCGTCGAACACCGGGTCGTCGGAATCGGTGATCGCGCGCAGCCGGTGGAGCGTCAGGTTGCTCTCGTTGCGCACCCGCAGGTTCAGCTCGACCGTCTCGCCCTGCTTGTACGGCCCCAGGGCCTGGCCGTCGTTGAGCACGGCGGTGAGCCGGACCGGGGTTCCCTGGGCGGGGGGGTCGCCGCGGCTCCAGTCGAGCTCGATGCCGCGCATCGCCTCCTCGAGCTTCGCGTCCTCCTCGGCCTGGACCCGCTCGAGCAGCGGGCCGATCTCGGCGACGATGCGCCGGCGGCTCGGGTCGCTGGCGCTGGCCACGATGCGGCGCGCCAGCTGCATCTCGAAGTCGACCTTCCACAGCTCGCGACTCGGCTCGAGCCGGATCCAGCCCGGCGGCGGCGGCGCCTGGTCGTCCTCGGGCAGCTCCGGGGCGTCCTCGCGGGCCAGGAAGTAGCGCGCCGCGAACGCCGGCTGCTGCTCCTGCACCACCCGGTCGCTCGAGAGGTGGGCGTCGAGGTCCGCCTCGCTCCACTGGGGCTCGGAGGCGTAGAGGTCCATCCGCTTGGCGTCGAACAGCATCGGCATCGTCTCGACGTCGGGCTGGATGCCGACGCCCTGGATCGAGATGTCGCCGGGGGTCAGGTACTGGGCGATGGTGATCTTCAACGCCGAGTCGTCCTCGAACTCGTGGATCGCCTGCACCGAGCCCTTGCCGAAGGTGCGGCGACCGACGAGCACGGCGCGGCCGGTGTTCTTGAGCGCGCCGGCGACGATCTCGGAGGCGCTGGCCGAGCCGCCGTTGACCAGCACGACCAGCGGGTAGTCCGGCTCGGTGCCCGCGGCGTGGGCGTTCTCGACGGAGTTCTCCTTCGGGTCGTTGCCGGCCGTGGTGAGGATCGTGCCGCTGCGCAGGAACAGGTCGGACAGCGCCACGGAGCTCTCGAGCACCCCGCCGGGGTCGTCGCGCAGGTCGAGCACCAGGCGGCGCATTCCCTCGCGGCGCAGCCGCTCCAGCCCCCGCGACACGTCGGCCACCGTCGTGCGCGTGAACTGGTCGACCTGGATGTAGCCGACGCCGTCCTCCAGCATCGCCCACTTCACCGACTCGATCGGGATGATCGCGCGGGTGATCTCGAAGCGCAGCGGGCGCTCCTCGCCCTCGCGCTCCACCTCGATCACCACCTTCGTGCCGTCCGGGCCGCGCAGCTTCGAGACCGCGTCGTCGATGTCCATGTTGATCGTGGACTCGCCGTCGATCGTCACGATGTGGTCGTTGGCCTTCAGGCCGACCCGGGCCGCGGGGGTGTTCGGGATCGGCCGGATCACCGTCAGGCGGTTCTCGCGCAGGCCGATGTTGATGCCGATGCCGCCGAACCGCCCCTGGGTCGCCATCCGCATCTCGCGATTGGCCTCCGGGGTCAGCAGCGAGGTGTGGGGGTCGAGCGTATGGAGCATGCCGTTGACCGCAGCGTACTCGACCTCCTCGGGCTTCTCGAGCACCACGCGGCTGACGAACTTGCCGGAGAGGAAGCGAACGATCGAGTACATCCGCGCGGCCAGGCGCCACGGGGAATCGACGTCCTCGACGGCGAACCGCTCGCGCTCCGCCCCGATCCGCACGTCGACCGCCTTGCCGCCGTCGACCGTGCTGACCATCACCTCGGGCACCGCCTCCTCGATGGCCTGGAGCGCCCCGAGCAGCATGCGGCGCGGCTCGACCCGCCGCGGGTCGACGTACTCGTAGGTCACGTGGAACAGCACCCGGTTGAACACCCGCAGCTTGGCCAGTTCGTAGGGCGCCGCCGCCGCCCGCACCGGCGGGATGCCGCCCAACGTCTCGATGCGCTGGGCCAGCCCGCTGCGCCACCCCTGGGTGAGCGTCAGGACCAGCACCGTCGCCATCACCAGCAGCACGATCACGCGCTCGTGCGCCAGCCGCCCCCGCCAGTTCCCGTCCCGGATCCCCTGCGTCAACGGCCTACTCCTTCCGCCCCGCCCCCGCCCGCGGCGCGCGCGTCATCATAGGGCCCCGGAGTCGGAACACGCAAGGCGTGCCGCGGCTTCCGCGGTCTGCCGCTTTTTTGACCCGATCGATCCCCGACCGATACGATCCAAGTCGAGGATCTGTGACCGGAACGCCGCCCCCGGCGGACCGAGGAGAACGAAGATGTCAGCTCACGGCGACGCCCTCTTCCTCCCCGCCCGGTTCCTGCTCGCCTCCGCACTGCTGCTCAGCGGGCCCGCCGCCTGCCTCGGCACCCGCAGCGCCGACGACCCGACGGTCGACCGGATCCTCCGGCAGCTCGACGAGACCTCGCGCCAGCGCACCGCCGACGGCCGGCGCATCGAGGACCTCTCGCGCCGGATCGCGGTGCTGGAGACGCTGCTGCAGGCCGA
>CAZMRP010000133.1:0-9686 GCA_964568275.1 uncultured Myxococcales bacterium | reverse complement strand
CGAGCCGGTGCGACGACGGGCCGCGGAGGCCGGCGCCTCCGCGCACCGCTTCCCGCACGGGGAGACACACATGACGCGTGGATGGACCAGGGTGGCACGGACGTTCGGGCGGGCGGCGGCCCTGTGGCTCGCGGCGAGCGCGTGCGGCGACGACGACGGAGGACCGACCTGCGCCGAGGACGCCTGCTCGGGACACGGCACGTGCGCCGTCGAGGGCGGCGAGCTGGTCTGCACCTGCGACCCCGGCTACGCCGGCGAGTTCTGCGACGGGTGCGCGGACGGCTGGCAGGACGCCGACGGCGACGGCCTCTGCGAGCAGCAGTGCGGGACGTCGGGCCTCACCTGCGGCGACCACGCCCACTGCGAGGACGCCTCCGGCGAGGCCGTCTGCGTCTGCGACGACGGCTACCAGGACCACGACGGCGACGGCGACTGCGCCGCCGACTGCGCCACCGCCGCGCTCGACTGCAGCGGCCGCGGCACCTGCGACGACGCGAGCGGCACGGCGCGCTGCATCTGCGACGACGGCTACCAGGACCACGACGCCAACGGCACCTGCGAGCCGGACTGCGACACCGCCGCGCTCGACTGCGGCGGCCGCGGCAGCTGCGACGATTCGAGCGGTCGCGCGACCTGCGTCTGCGAGGAGGGCTACGACCGCTCGGACTGCGGGGTCTGCGAGAGCGCCTACTACCAGGACCGCGACGGGGACGGCGTCTGCACGCCGACCTGCTACTTCTCGGCCCCGACCTTCGACTGCGGGGACCACGAGGTCTGCAGCCACGCCTCGGGCGCCCTCGAGTGCGTGTGCGACGACGGCTACCAGGACCACGACCGCAACGGCTCGTGCCTGCCGACCTGCCGCACGGCCCAGGAGGACGAGGCCGCGCCGCTGGTCTGTCCCGACCCCCACGGCGTCTGCGACGACGCGGACGGCTCCGCGGACTGCCGCTGCCGCCCCGGCTACGCCGACGACCCCGCCGTCGCCGGCGACGATTGCCGTGGCTGCGCCGCCGGCTACCAGGACCACGACGCCGACGGCACCTGCGTCGCCGACTGCGCCACGGCCGTCGCCGCCGGCCTGCGCTGCACGCTCGGCTGCGACGACACGACCGGAACCGCCCGCTGCATCTGCGCCGAGGGCGAGCAGGACCACGATGCCGACGGCACCTGCGAGCCGGACTGCGCCCACGCGGGCCTGACCTGCGACCCCGCCGAACGCCGCGTCTGCGACGACGCGGACGGCCTCGCGGTCTGCGCCTGCACCGCCGGCACCTACGACGACGGCATGGGGACCTGCCGGACGATCGGCAGCTCCGACGGCGACGACTGCGCCGTCGAGTTCGACCTCGACCTCTCCGTCCCCGTGTTCTACGCCGACATGACCGCCGCCGGCACCGACCACGCCTTCGGCTGCGACGTCATGGGGATGCCGTTCCGCGACCTGTACTACCGCCTGCACCTCGCCGCCGGCGAGACGCGGCGGCTCCGCTTCACGGTCGAGCAGACCGACGCGACGGGGGCGACGTTCACGCCGGCCGTGGCGGTCCTGGAGGGCCCGAGCTGCGCCACCGCCGCGGAGCTCGCCTGCGCCACCGGTTTCGACCCCGCGACCTTCACCCGCTCCGCGGCCTCCGTCGAGGTGACGCTCGAGGGCGGGCCGTCCGGCGCGGAGTTCCACCTGGTGGTCGGCCTGTACGACCGCCGCGGCCGGGCGTCGCGGGCCGTCGTCCGGCTCGAGCACGTCTGCGCTCCCGGCTCGATCTACAGCCCCCTGCTCGACGCCTGCGTCGACGACCCCTGCGGGCCCGCCAATCCCTGCACCGCGCCGCACCGCTCGCGCTGCGTGGCCGACGTCTCCGCCGCGCTCCCGAGCTACGCCTGCGCCTGCGACATCGGCACCTACGAGGACACCGGCGCCTGCGTTCCCAACGCCTCCGACGACGGCGAAGGCTGCGCCGACGTGACGCCGCTCACGGTCGTCACCGGCTCGGGCTCCGTGCGCGGCTCGACGGCCGACGCGGCCGACGACGGCGAGGGGAGCTGCCGCGGCGATCGCCCGGCGCGCGACCGCGTCTACGCCTTCGCGCTCCACCGGGAGACCCGGGTGGCCCTGCGCCTGTCCGTCGACCCGCTCTACGACGCCCTGCTCCACCTGCGCACCGCGTGCGACGACCCGGACAGCGAGGTGCTGTGCGTCGACGTCGGGCCCGAGGGCGGCGCGGAAGAGGCGCTCGTCACCCTGGGCCCCGGCGCCTACTACCTGTTCGTCGACGGCTGGAACTCCCGCGACGACGACGCGATGTCCGACGGCGACTACACGCTCGAGTACTCCTTCCATCCCAACCCCTGCGCCGACGAGGCGGCGGCGTGCCCGGGCGAGCCGAGCTGCGCCGCGGCGGCCGACTGGAGCTCGTTCGTCTGCGCCTGCGGGACCGAGGGCGAGGTGCTCCACGAGGGCTCGTGCGTCGACGACCCGTGCGTGCCCGACCCCTGCTCGAGCGACGAGCACGAGGTCTGCCGGGCGGACCTGGGCGCCGGCACCTCCGAATGCGTCTGCGGCGGCAGCTACGTCGCCGACGGGTCCGGCGGCTGCCGGCTCGACCCCGACGCCGAGTGGACGATCCTGTGGTACATGGCGATGGACAACAACCTGTTCTACCAGTCGGCCCACGAGCTCGAGGACGTGATGGCCGCCGCGCTCTCGCCCGACGTCCGCGTCGTGGCCCTCGTCGACCGCTACGACGAGGCCACCGGGTACTACGGCGAGTTCGGCCCCGGCCGGCTCGAGCGGATCGTCGAGCTGGGCGACCCGGACACCGGGAGCTGGGAGACGCTCCGCGACTTCGGCCTGTGGGTTGTCGAGAACTACCCGGCACGCCACTACGCCCTCGTGCTCTCCGACCACGGCGGCGCCTGGCGCAGCGCCGGACCGGGGGCCGCGGGGACGCCGCCGGCCCTGCGCGCGATCTGCTGGGACGACCACTCCGACACGCCGGAGGACGGGATCGGCATCGCCGACGGCGACCTCGCCGCCGCGCTCGGGCCGATCGTCGCCGCCGCCGGCCGCAAGCTCGACCTGGTCGTCTACGACGCCTGCCTGATGGGCGAGTGGGAGGTCGCGAACGTGACCGAGCCGTTCGCCGACTACATGGTCGCCTCCCCGGAGAGCAACTACGGCCTGATGGTGCGCTCCGGCGCCTGGACCGACTGGCTCGACGGCCTCGCCGCCGGCGCCGAGACCCTCACACCCCTCGAGGTCGGCGAGACGCTGGTCGACAACTACCGCGCGACGATGGCGACCGACGCGCGCTACGTCACCACGATCGCCCTCACCGACCTCGCCTCCGTCCAGCGGCTCAACACGGCGGTGAGCGGGTTCGCCGACGCCCTGCTCGCCGCGGAGAACGAGACCTTCTACGACGCTCTCGACGACGTCCGGCGCGGCGCCCAGCAGACGGCCTACAACGAGCTGGTCGACCTCCGGGACTTCGCCCGGCTCGTGACCTGGATCGACGGCGTCCCCGCGGACGTCGCCACCGCCGCCGCCGCGCTGGACGAGCAGCTCGACCGCTCGATCCTCCACGGCTACAGCAACGTGGACCTCGCCGGCTGGTCCCCCTACCACGGCTCCGTCGGCCTCGCGGGCCACAACGGCCTCACCGTCTACCTGCCGGGCCGCTACTACCGGCTCGACGAGCAGTACGCCGGCAGCGGCGCCGTCTGGAACGACCGCGCCACCTGGGACGAGTTCCTCGCCCGGTTCCTCACCGGCGACTACGCCGCCTGCGCCGGCGCCTCGCCGGTGCTGGACTACGCCGGCGAGACCGTGGGCGCCACGCTGGGGATCACCGCCTGCTGCGGCAGCCGCTACCTGCTCCAGTCGTTCCGCGCGCCCGGCCGCGAGCTCCACGGCGTCCGGGTCGCCGTGCGCAAGGTCTCCGGGGACGGCGGCGCACACCAGGGCTTCTACTTCGCGCTCTATCGCCCGGGCCACGGCTTCGTCTGGGGCCCGGCGCACTGGTCGATCGCGCCCAACGAGGGCGAGCCGCAGTTCCTCTGCCTCGCCCGGATGGGCCTGCCCACCGAGCCGGGCGAAGAGCTCCAGATCGTGATCGGCGGCGGCGACCCCTACCCCGGCGAGACGACGTCGTTCTCGACGCCGATCCAGTGGCCGATCGTCTACGCCGCCTCGGCCGCCGCCGAGCCGCCCTACGCCGACGGCCGGGCCCTCGTGCTCGAAGGCGACGGCGCCGCCGTCACCGTCGGCGAGTTCAACGGCGACGGCATCGAGGGCACCTTCTGGTTCGAGGTCTACTAGGCGCCCCCGGCCCGCGACCATGACTCCGGCTCGCCTCCTCCCGCTCGCCCTCGCCCTCGCGAACCCGTGGCTCGCCTGCGGCGACGACGGCCCGCCGTCGAATCCCGCCGACGCGGACTCCGGCGCCGAGCCCGACGCCGACGCCCGCGGCGACACCGCGGACGAGGACGACGCCGGAGCGGACGGCGAGACGGACGCGACCTGCCCCGACCCGACCTGCGCGGGTCACGGGATCTGCCTCGAGGCCGACGGCGGAGCGGCGTGCGCCTGCGACACCGGCCATGCCGGCGACGACTGCTCCCGCTGCGCCGTCGGCTACCAGGACCACGACGGCGACGGCCGGTGCCGTCCCGATTGCGCAACTGCCGGCCTCGACTGCGGGCCCCACGGCCTGTGCACCGACGCGGCCGGCACCGCCGCCTGCCGCTGCGAGAACGGTTGGCAGGACAACGACGAGGACGGGACCTGCCACCCCGCCTGCGCGACCGCTCCGCTCGACTGCGGCGAACGCCGGCGCTGCGACGACGCGACCGGACTCGCCGTCTGCAACTGCGACTGGGGCCGGCTGGGCGACGACTGCGCGTCCTGCGCCCCGGGCTTCGAGCCCGACGGCGACCACTGCGCGCCGGACCACGAGTGGGCCTTCCTCGTCTACCTCGCCGCGGACAACGCCCTGGAGGGGTTCGCGCGCGCGGACCTCGAGGAACTGGCGCAGGCCGGCTCGAGCGACGAGCTGCACGTCGTCGCGTTGTTCGACCCGTTCGTGGGCGACACCCGGTTCCTGTACGTCGAGCCCGGCGCCGCGACGGTCGTGTCCGAAGCTCCGGAGCTCGACACCGGCGACTACCGCACGCTGCGCGACTTCGGCGCGTGGGCCTCGAGGACCTACCCCGCACGTCACACCGCGCTCGTCGTCTGGAACCACGGGAACGGCTGGAAGAGCGGGAGCGGGACGATGACGCCACGCTCCGTCGCCCTGGACGAGCACGGCAGCTCCTTCGGCATCTCGCTCGCCGCCGGCGACCTCGGTCGCGCCCTCGAGGGCATCGTCACCGCGCGCGGCGGACGGCGACTCGACCTCGTCGGCTTCGACGCCTGCCGGATGGGGATGTGGGAGACGGCGGTGGCGGTCGAGCCCTGGGCCGACCTCCTCGTCGCCTCCTCGGAGGACGAACCCCCCGACGGCTGGCCGTACCTGCCGCCGCTGCGGGCCCTGCGGGCGGCGCCGGCGACGACGCCGCGCCAGCTCGCGACGGCGCTCGTCGAGGCCTACGCGGCCGAGTCGACCCGCCACTTCACGTTGGCGGCCACGGACCTCGGCCTGCTGGCCGGCGCCGTGGACGACTGGGCCCGCGCGCTGCTCGCGCACCCCGAAGCCCTCGTGCGGCTCGAGGCGGCCCGCGCGGTCGCCCAGGGCTTCGCGGACCCGGACTACCGCGATCTGTGGGACGTGGCCCGACGGGTCGCGGAGTCGGACGGCGTCCCGCGGGACGTGTCCGAAGCCTCCGCGCGGCTCCTCCGCGAGCTGGCGACGTCGTCCGTCGCCTCGCGGCACCAGCCGAGCCACCCGGGCGCCCACGGCCTGTCGATCTACCTGCCCGGCCTCGGCGCCGGGATGAACCCCGCCTACGCCTCCCGCTCGGCCCCCTGGTCCGCCACCGGCTGGGACGACCTGCTCGCCGCCTTCACCGCCGAGTAGCACGACCGCCGCGCGCGGCGCAGAGCGGAACCCGGCCGCCGCGCGCTTGCATCGCCGGCACGCCGCATGCTCGAATCGGCCCATGAGACCTGCTGCGTGGAAGCGGACCGCGATCTGGATGCTCGTGGCCGTCGCCGCGACCGCCTGCGGACCCGACGGGGGCTCTCCCACGGACGCCACGGACGCCGCCGACGCCGCCGACGCCGCCGACGGCGACACGCCGCCGCTCGTCCGCCGCGAGTGCCCCGGCGATCCCGGCTGTCCCGACGAGGGCGACGGCGTGCTCCGTGCGGGCGCGGCGGCCGTCGACCTGACGCCGACCGACCTCAAGGAGGGACCGTCGTTCGTGGACGTCGACGGCGACGCGATGTACGAGCGCCGGGTCGACTCGTTCACGGACGCCAACGGCAACGGCGTGTTCGACGCCTACTGGATCGCCGGCTTCGACTACGGCCGGCCGGCGATGGGGGTCCACGACCCGATCGAGGCCCGCGTGCTGGCGCTGTCCCGCAACCGCACGACGGTCGTGCTGGTCAGCGCCGACTTCATGGGCTTCTTCCGCAACTCGATCCTCGAGGTCCGCGAGCGGCTGCCGGCGGCGGCGGCCGACGAGGTCGACCTGCTGCTGTGGAGCTCGACGCACAACCACGAGGCGCCCGACATGCTCGGGATGTGGGGCATCGACGAGACGCACTCGGGACAGGACCCGGTCTACCTGGCGTGGGTCCAGCAGCGGGTGGCCGAGGCCGTCGTCGAGGCGCTCGACGCCCGCGTGCCCGCCACGCTGGTCCACGGCTCGATCCGCGCCGAGGACGCGGGCGGCTCCCAGGCCCACCTGCTCGAGGACACCCGCGACCCGGTGGTGATCAACCCGTTCCTCAACGTGCTGCAGGTGCTCGCCGCGGACGGCGGCGCGACCATCGCCACCGTCGTCAACTACGGCTCGCACCCCGAGGAGCTGTGGGGCAGCAACATGCTGCTCACCGCCGACTTCCCGCACTACCTGCGGCGCGCCGTGGAGCAGGGGGTGCCGGGACACTTCGACGGACTGGGCGGCGTCTGCATCTACGTACAGTCGACCTGCGGCGGACTGATCGGGCCGCGCCACGTCGCCCCGCGGACGCTGGACGGCGTGGAGACGACCCCCAACACCTTCGAGGGCGCCGAGGCGCTCGGACACCAGCTGGCCCGCTTCGCGCTCGCGGCGCTCGACCCGGCCCACGGCGCCGTCGCCGAGGCCTCGCCCGCGCTGGGGTTCCGGAGCCAGGAGCTGATGCTGCGCGTGGAGAACATCGTGTTCCAGGCCGCGTTCCTGCTCGGCATCTTCCCGCGGGAAATGTACGACTACGATCCCGACTACCCGTTCGACGACCAGAACGTGCCCAGCATCCTCAGCGAGGTGGTCTACCTGCGGGTCGGCGAGTCGTCGATGGTGACGGTGCCGGGCGAGCTGTTCCCGGAGCTGTTCCTCGGCGGCTACGACGGCAGCTACACCGGCGGCTACCCGCTCGTGCAGCCCGACAACCCGAACCCCCCGGACCTCGCCGCGGCGCCCGCCGGCCCCTACCTGCGCGACCTGGTCGCCGCCGACGGCAGCCGCTTCCAGTGGCTGATCGGCCTGGGGCAGGACGAGCTCGGCTACCTGATGCCGTCCTACGACTTCCAGCTGCACCCGGCGGCGCCCTACGTCGACGAGCCCGAGGGCGACCACTACGAGGAGACCAACTCGCTGGGGCCGAGCGCGGTGCCGACGATCTTCGCCGCCCTGGAGGAGCTGCTCGCCGAGCCGCTGTAGCCGCGGCGAGGGTTTCGGTTCAGGGAGAAACGACGCGGAACCAGGTGAAGACGGGCGGACCGGTTGCGGCAACGGTGCCGGGCGCGAACGTCGCACCGAGGATGCCGAAGCCGAGGTCGTCGGCGGCAACGGCGGACGGTGACGACAACGGCTCGGCAAACCGCGAACTGATCACGTGCTCGAAGAAGGCACCGTTCCGGTCGAGCCGGACGAGGTGGGCAGTGTTGTCGAAGGTCCAGAAGCCGACCGCGTAGGTGCCGTGCCCGAAGGTCAGCGCCATCGTCGAGTAGTAACGTATCGGATAGAAGACTCGTCGGGGCGGGGCGAGCAACTCGCCACGCGCGGACAGGCGTGCGAACCAGATCGCCGTCAGGCGCTCGACCACGCCCGGGCCGAACCAGGCGATGCCGAACTCGGACCCCGACCACGTCACGTCGGGCGCACCGTAGACGACCGGCCCCGCGAGCTGCGCCGTGCCGTACGGCGTGCCGTCGGCCGCCGCGACACCGTAACGAACGACGGACTCGCCCGTGTCCGGCAGCGAGCCGGTCCAAGCGACCACGTACAGCTCGCCCGAGCTTGCGAAGGCGTTCGTACCGCGACCACCCCTGCCCGCGTCCTCCAGGAGATGCCGCCGCGGATCGCGGCGTTCGCCCAGGCTCGTCACCCGCAGAATGCCGAGCGTTCCGTAGCCGTCCCCGGGTTCGAACATCTCGCCGAGGCATCCGTACCCGACCCCGTCCCACGCGATTCCAAGACGACTCTGTTCGTCACCGTTCGACGACAGGGAGACAGGACCCGCCACGGGCTTCCCGTCGGGGTCCAGCGCCATGAACGAGATGCCCGGCCCCTCGCCGGGCGGAACCACTTCCCGGCCGGCCCACAGCAGTCCGTAGCCTGAGCCCGACCAAGCGAGATCGAGCAGCGACACGGAGATGTACCTGAAGTGACTCACCGCCAGACGATAGGTCCAGGGCGCATCGCGCCTGTGGCCGTCGGTGTGGAATCGCACGAACGTTCCCTCGATCGGCGAGTCCTCCTCCATCGAGGCCGGATGAGGCCAGACGGTGGCATAGGACCTGCCGTCGGACACGAGCGGCGGACGGGTGCCGCCGCCACCACCCCAGTCGAGGTAGTTCGGGTTCTCCACGCCGAGATCGACCTCCGTCGGTGCGGTTTCGGGGACGGCGCGCGCGATCGAGGGATCCGGCCACGGTTCCGGTGGATCCTCTCCCGAACCCCACCGGCACAACCAGTCGCAACCGTCGCCGTTCAGCCGATTGCCGTCGTCGCACTCCTCGCCCCGGTCGAGGACGCCGTTGCCGCAGTGGATGTCGCGGGGCGGACCGAACTCCTCGGTCACCTCCTCCCGGGTGCCGTCCTCCAGGGCAGCATCCTCAGGCTCGGCGACGTCACCCGACTCACCGCCGGCGTCCCCGACCGCATCGACCTCGGCGCCGACGTCGACATGATCGGTGCCGTCCGTCACCTCGTCATCTGCAGCTCCGCAGGTGCAGCCGGACAGCAGGCATGACGCCACCCAGAGTGCCGCCGCAACGCTCCAGGTACTTCCGACGTCGCGGACCGGCCGTTGGTCGGGAATGATGCTGCGCATCCCATGCTCCATGGCATCCCCACTCTCGAATCGACCCTTCGTCGACACCAGTCACGCATCCGATCCTCACGGATTGCAGTCCACGCAGACATCGCACGTCAGCGTATCGCAGACATCTCCGTGGACATGGTGGCCGCCGTTGCACCAGTCGAAGCCCAGTGGACCGCCGGAGAGGTAGTCGTCCTCGTAGTCGCCATAGACCAGCCATCTCAAGGTGCCAACTTGGCGTAGCCGCACAGGTTCTTGCTGACGAGGG